>JBAYOC010000001.1:0-25779 GCA_041678465.1 Anaerovoracaceae bacterium
ACCCCGTAGACAGACCCTCTGCCGAATTCGATAAGATCGAGGCCAAAAAGGGCTTTGGAGTAAACATAAAGGTTACAGTAGTTCCCGAAGTTGAAGTAAAGGATTATAAGGGTGTCAAGATTTCCAAGGTCGATAATACCGTATCGGATGAAGATGTGGAAAAGGATCTGGATGCCATGCAGAAGAGAAATTCCAGAATGATAGTTGTAGAGAGACCGGCAAAAGAAGGCGACACAGTATTGATTGACTATGCTGGATTTGTTGGGGAAGAACAGTTCGAAGGAGGCACTGCAGAGCGTCAGCCTCTGAACCTGGGCTCCAACACCTTTATTCCCGGCTTTGAAGAACAGCTCATCGGAACTTCAGTGGGTGACGAAGTAGATGTCAAAGTAACCTTCCCCGAAGAGTATCATTCCGAAGACCTGGCAGGCAAGGAAGCTGTATTCAAATGCAAGGTGCATGAAATTAAAGAAACAGAGCTTCCGGAAATTGACGATGAGTTCGCAAAGGACGTCAGCGAGTTCGAAACATTAGAAGAATTGAAAGCTGACATCAGGCATAAGTTAGAAAAGATTGCGAAAGATAAGGCAGAGTATGATATGAAGAACGCTGTTCTGGAAAAGGTTTACGAAGGAACAGAAGTCGACATACCCGACGCCATGATAGAGAGCCAGATCGACGACATGCTTCAGGAGTTCCAGCAGCAGCTGCGCTACCAGGGTATGGATCTGAATCAATACTTTGAGTATCTGAACAAGAACGTGGGCGAATTCAGAGAAGAAATCAAGCCGGACGCCCTTAAAAAGGTAAAGACAAAACTTGTTGTGGAAGCTGTTGCTAATGCTGAGGATGTGAATGCTTCGGAAGAAGATATTGACAAGGAATTGGCTGCTATGGCGGAACAATATAAGATGGAAGTAGATAAACTGAAAGAAGTAATGGGCGATCAAGGTCTCCATCTTATCAAGCAGGATATCAGAAACAGGAAAGCTATCGATCTCATGTATGAAAATGCAGTTGTAGAAGGATAGTATAGACGAAGGATATGAAGGGGGAAACCAAATGTCATTGATCCCAATAGTTGTAGAGCAAACAAGTCGCGGCGAGCGATCCTATGATATCTATTCAAGGCTGTTAAAGGACCGTATTATCTTTCTCGGTGAAGAAGTCAACGATCACAGTGCCAGTGTCGTGGTTGCACAGTTTCTTTTCCTGGAAGCAGAGGATCCTACTAAGGACATCAGCTTCTATATTAACAGCCCCGGAGGGTCCATCGCGTCCGGTATGGCCATTTACGATACCATGCGGTACATTAAACCGGATGTGTCTACAATCTGCATCGGAATGGCTGCAAGCATGGGAGCGTTTTTGCTGGCAGCCGGAGCGAAGGGGAAACGGTTTGCTCTGCCCAATGCGGAAATAATGATTCACCAACCCTTGGGAGGAATGAGTGGTCAGGCAGAGGATCTGAGGATCCATGCAGAGCGCATTATCAAGACCAGGGATAAGCTTAATCGTATCCTCAGTGAGAATACAGGGCAACCACTGGAGCGTATTGCAAGAGATACCGACCGTGACAATTTCATGGATGCCGAGGATGCCGTGACCTATGGGCTTATCGATAAAGTGATTTTGTCCAGAGAGTAAAAAATCTATTTGAAAGGGAGTAATATGGGAAAATACGACGAATCGAAACAATTGAAATGTTCTTTTTGCGGAAAGCCACAGGACCAGGTTAGACGGCTCGTGGCGGGACCAAATGTATATATATGTGATGTATGCATCGAGCTTTGTCAGGACATTATAAAGGAAGAATTTGCGGAGATGTTATCGGGGACCGGTGATTTTGGCGACCCTATGACCTTGCCGAAACCAAAAGAAATTTCCGATGCCCTGTCGGATTACGTGATTGGGCAGGAGGATGCCAAGAAAGCCCTCGCTGTAGCGGTGTACAACCACTACAAGAGAATCGGTGCTTTCGGAGGCACTTCTGAGGACGAGGTAGAGCTTCAGAAGAGCAACATCGTTATGATGGGACCCACCGGTTCTGGTAAAACACTGCTGGCTCAGACTTTAGCAAAGATTCTCAACGTTCCCTTCGCCATTGCCGATGCTACCGCGCTAACGGAAGCCGGGTACGTGGGTGAGGATGTGGAGAATATTCTGCTCAAACTGATTCAGTCAGCAGACTACGACATAGAGAAGGCCCAGAAGGGCATTGTATATGTGGATGAGATCGATAAGATCGCCAGAAAAACAGAGAATCCTTCAATTACCCGGGATGTGAGCGGAGAAGGTGTTCAGCAGGCGCTTCTGAAGATTCTGGAGGGTACTGTGGCAAGTGTACCGCCTCAGGGGGGACGCAAACATCCCCATCAGGACTTCATTCAGTTTGACACGACCAATGTGCTGTTCATCTGCGGCGGCGCCTTTGATGGTTTAGATAAAATCATTCAGAGGAGGATCGGGGAAAAGACCATCGGGTTCAACTCTCAGATCAAATCCTCAAAGGCAGAGGGAGCGGAGGTATTGAAATCCGTTCAAGCCGAGGATCTTCTGAAATACGGACTGATTCCCGAATTTATCGGAAGGTTGCCAGTCATGGTAACTTTGGAGGAATTGTCCAAAGAAGCCTTGGTACGCATTATCAAGGAGCCAAGGAACGCCTTGCTCAAGCAGTACAAAAAATTGTTCCAGTTAGATGGAGTAGAACTTGAAATCGACGATGATGCGGTTCTCCGGTTGGCGGAAAAAGCCATCGAGAGAAAGACGGGGGCCCGGGGTCTTCGGAGCATCATGGAGCATGTGATGACGGATATTATGTATGAAATTCCGTCGAGAGATGACATCCGGAAGTGCATCATAACAAAGAGTACGATTGATCATAACACGGGACCGACTTTAGTTCTCAGAGATGCAAAAAGACTCGGGAAGAAAGAAGAGACTGCATCGTAAACTGAAAAACAGACGGCTTCCGCCGCCTGTTTTTCAACTAGGGAGGTGTAAAAGATGAAGAAAACAAAAGATAACGAAGATATGGAAAAAGACATCAGGGAAGAATTTGAAGAGGCCAGTGACGTTATGCCAATGATTCCCCTAAGAGGGTTGTCAATCTTTCCGTATATGGTACTTCATTTTGATATAGGTAGAGAAAAGTCCATCAGCGCGCTGGAAAAAGCCATGATGATGAACCAGACTGTATTTCTGTCGGCTCAAGTGGCCGCGGAGACAGATTTGCCCACGAGAGACGACTTCTATCAAGTGGGAACCATCGCTAAGATAAAGCAAATGCTACGCCTGCCCGGCGACACGATTCGGGTCCTGGTAGAGGGTGTCAGCAGAGGGCGTATCGAGGAGTACATCTTTGAGGTTCCCTACTTTAAATGCAGGGTCACCGCTATTGAGGAGCAGGAGTTCGATAGTACCCCGCCACGCATTGTTGCATTGATGCGTACGGTATTATCCTCTTTTGAGGAGTACGTCAACTACAGCCCGAGAATTTCTCAGGATGTCGTTCCCAGCGTGGCTTCCGTTGAGCAACCGGGACGGCTGGCGGATGTGATAACCTCTCATCTGGATATTAAGACGGAGGAAAAACAGAGCATACTGGAAGCCTTTGATATTGAAGAGCGCCTCGAACTGTTGAACACGATTTTGACCAAGGAAATTGAAATTCTGCAAATTGAGAGCTCTATAACCAATAAGGTCAGAACCCAGATCAACAAGAGCCAAAGAGAGTACTATCTCAAGGAGCAGCTCCGAGTCATTCAGGAGGAGCTCGGTGAGGATGAGGATTCCGAGGACGAAATTCGCAGTTGGCTTGAACAGTTGAAGAAGCTCAAGCTTCAACCGGCTGTCCACGAGAAAATAGAGAAGGAGATCAAGCGTCTCAAAAAGATTCAGGGAGGTTCCGCGGAAGGGGGCGTTATTCGCACCTATGTGGAATGGATCCTGGCATTGCCATGGAACAAATCTTCCAAGGACAATAAGGACATCAAGCTTGCAGAGACCATACTCAACGAAGACCATTATGGTTTAGATAAGGTTAAGGAGCGTGTTCTTGAGTACCTTGCAGTGATTCAGCTGTCAAAGAGCTTGAAGGGTCCCATTCTCTGTCTTGTAGGCCCGCCGGGAACCGGAAAAACATCTATTGCAAAATCCATCGCTCGGTCGCTTAACAGGAACTTTGTCCGCATGTCCCTGGGCGGTGTGAGAGATGAAGCAGAAATACGGGGACACAGGAGAACATACATCGGGGCCATCCCGGGGCGGATTATTTCTGCCATAAAGGAAGGAAAGACAAACAACCCGGTATTCCTTTTTGACGAAGTGGACAAGATCGGAAATGATTTCCGTGGAGATCCTGCTTCTGCGCTACTGGAGGTACTTGACCCTGAACAGAACAAAAGCTTTACAGATCACTATCTGGAGGTTCCCTTTGACCTATCAAAGGTGATGTTTATTACCACGGCGAATACCACGGATACCATACCCAGACCTCTGCTGGACAGAATGGAAGTCATCCAAGTTACCGGTTATACGGAAGAGGAGAAAGTTAACATTGCAGAGCAGTACCTGATTCCTAAGAAAGTCAAAGAGCACGGGTTGAAGCCTGCGGATGTGAAGTTTTCTGAAGCTGCAGTTCGTACTGTTATCAACAACTATACGAGAGAGTCCGGCGTCCGTAATTTGGAGAGAGAAATAGCCAATGTCTGCAGAAAGGTAGCCAGAACCGTTGCGGAAAAGCAAAGTGGACCAATTAGCGTCTCTGCGTCAAATATTGAAAAATATCTAGGGAAAAAACGCTACCATTATGATAAGATAGAGGGAGAGAATGAGGTCGGTGTAACAACGGGCCTTGCCTGGACTATTGTCGGTGGAGATACTTTGTCCATTGAAACCACTGTGGTTCCCGGGAGCGGTACCCTTGTCCTGACGGGGCAACTGGGAGATGTTATGCAGGAATCGGCCAAGGCCGGCGTCAGCTACATTCGTTCCAGGGCCAAAGAACTGGGCATAGACGAAAACTTTTATAAGGAAAAGGATCTTCATATTCACATACCCGAAGGGGCGACTCCGAAAGACGGGCCCTCTGCGGGGGTGACTATGTGCACATCCGTTATATCGGCCCTGACTGGGATTCCCGTCAGAAAGGACCTGGCAATGACAGGGGAAATAACCCTGCGTGGTAAGGTGCTTCCTGTAGGAGGTATTCGGGAAAAGGTTTTGGCTGCACATAGAGCCGGAATTACCATCGTTTTGCTTCCCAGGGAGAATGAGGCGGACATCGACGAAATTCCGGCGAAAGTTCGCAGGCGTATCAAGTTCGTTTTGATTGATACCCTGGATCAGGTTCTCAGCGAAGCATTGGTGAAGGAATGATTATCAAAAAAGCAGAGCTCTGTGCTGTGGCAGTTAACCGGAACCAATATCCGGATTTTTCGAAGAAGGAAATAGCCATAGCGGGACGGTCCAACGTGGGGAAATCGTCTTTGATCAACCTGCTGCTTAATCGAAAGAGCCTGGCAAGAGTCAGCGGCAACCCGGGGAAGACCAGGACGATTAATTTCTATGATGTGAATGACGATTTCCGTATTGTGGACCTACCGGGCTATGGATACGCTAAAGTTTCCAAATCCATTAGCGAGAACTGGGGAGATATGATAGAGAGTTATCTGTCCAATCGCCCAAATCTGGTAAAAGCCATACAGCTGGTAGACATACGTCATGCACCCTCTACACAGGATATCCAAATGTATGAATGGATGAGGCATTACGGATTGGACGGCCTGGTGGTGGCAACCAAAGCGGACAAAGTCTCGAAGTCTGAACTGTCGAGAAATATTAGCATGATTCGAAAGGTGCTTGGGCTTGGCGAAGGGGACTTAGTTATCCCGATATCCGCTTTAAAGCGTACCGGAGATGAGGAGCTCCTTAAAGTTTTTGACATGATTCTAAAGGAGGGGTAAAGTTGCAATTTATTTTTATGCGCGTACTAATGCGGCGTATTAAGGCCATTCCACCTTTTTTACGCGATAAGGCGGTACCCTTTAGAAAAAAAATGGTTATTATCCTAGGGATTGCTTATCTATTGTGGCCACTTGATTTGATACCTACCCCTATACTCCTCTTTGGTATAATTGATGATATCGTTATCTGGGGTTTTATCATCTACTATCTCAGGGAAGAGTTGGATAAATACTGGCTTGGGGAAAAAGAAGTGAAGCCTGAGGAAAGATTCCATGGAAAAAAGATCATAGATGATGTAAAATTCGAGGTGAAGGATGAAACCATACACTGGTCAGAGGACGACAGTGTAAAGGAGAACAAAGAAAAACGCCAGTAGGCAGAATTGGACTAGCAAATGAAGGAGCAAACATGGAGAAACGATACGTATTCGGCGATGTGATGATCGGCAAGGAAGAGCTAAAAAAAAGAGTTCGAGAACTAGGTGCTGAAATATCAAAAGATTATAAAGGAGAATCCATTCTAGCTATCTGCGTGCTCAAGGGCGCCGTGATCTTTATGAGTGATTTGATTCGTGAACTGAATATTGAAACCAAGATTGACTTTATGGCCGTTTCTAGTTACGGTGCATCCACCAAAAGCACGGGTGTTGTCCGAATTCTGAAAGATTTGGACTCCAACATTGAGGGAGAAAACGTGATCATTGTTGAGGACATCATCGACTCCGGGTTAACGTTGAAATACCTGAAAGAATACCTGATGGCGAGAAACCCAAAAAGCTTGAAAATTTGTACGCTTTTGGACAAGCCGGAGAGGAGAGTAGCCGAAGTCAATGCGGACTACATAGGTTTCTCCATTGAAAATAAATTTATTGTAGGATATGGGCTCGATTTCGATCAGCTGTATCGGAATCTGCCGTATATAAGTTATCTAGAAGAAGAATAGTGGAGGAAAAATTATGTCTTACAAAGTACCTGTGGGATTATCCAACAAACATCTGCACCTTTCTGCAGAAGACCTGGAAGCACTTTTCGGAAAAGGTTACTCTTTAACCCCTTTAAAACCCCTGAAGCAGCCCGGTCAGTATGCATCTGAGGAGAAGGTAGATATTGTAGGTCCTAAAGGAACCCTGAAAGCAATACGGATCCTTGGACCGGTTCGAAAGGAAACACAAGTAGAGCTGGCGATGACAGATGCCCGTGCTATCGGTGTGGTTGCTCCCGTCAAAGAGTCTGGTAAGCTGGAAGGAACACCCGGGCTCAAGCTCGTTGGTCCTGCCGGTGAAATAGAAATCGATCACGGTGCCATTGTTGCCCTGCGCCACGTACATCTTTCAACGGAACAGGCCAAGGAAGCAGGCGTGAAAGATAAGCAAATGGTAAGTCTTCGCTTTGGTGGAGAAAGAGGTTTGGTATTCGACAATGTACTAATTCGTTCCGGTGAAGGTCACGATTCCGAAATCCATCTGGATACGGATGAAGGAAACGCTGCCGGTTTGAAAAATGGAGACCTTGGGGAGATCATCGCATGAAACCCTTAAGCCAATATATTGATCATACGATTCTCAAGGCGGAAGCAAGGGAAGCGGATATCAGAAAGCTCTGTTGCGAAGCTGCAGAGCATAGTTTTTATGCCGTCTGTGTTAATTCCTGCTTCGTTTCCTTGGCAAAAAAGGAGCTTGAGGGCAGCGATGTCAAGGTTGCCTCTGTAGTGGGATTTCCTCTGGGTGCCGCTCATAGGTTAGCCAAAGCCTGCGAGACCGAAATCGCCGTGTCCGAGGGAGCTGATGAGATCGATATGGTACTAAATGTAGGAGCTTTGAAGGAAGGCCGTTACAATTTCGTGGAGGATGATATCCGCGCAGTGGTGAAAGCCGCAGAAAAAGGCGGCGCCATCGTAAAGGTGATTCTGGAAACCTGCTTGCTTACCGATGAAGAAATCATAAAAGCGTGCCGGCTCTCGAAGGACGCAGGTGCGAACTTTGTAAAGACCTCAACCGGATTTTCCACCGCCGGCGCAACCGTCCACCATGTGAAGCTCATGAAAGACACAGTTGGAGATGCGTTGCAGGTAAAGGCCTCCGGTGGCATTCGAGACAAGGCAACGGCTTTACAAATGATAGAAGCCGGTGCAGATCGAATCGGAGCATCTGCATCAATCGCCATCTGTAAATAACAACCACAGGGACAGACCCCGTGGTTGAATTTGCCCCCACGGGGACAGACCCTTTGCCAGGTTAAAAACACATAAAACCGCTCCTTTTGGGGGCGGTTTTCAGCAGGGAAGCAAAATTTATGAATGACAACAAAATCACGTATTTTAGTTACGGCCTGGGAGGCCTTGCTGAAGCGGGGCTTTACCAGTACATAACCACTTTCCAACTGATTTTTCTCACGGGAGTCGTGAAAATACCACCGGCTACAGCCGGGACAATAACATCTGCTGCTATATTACTGGAAGCGGTATGCTGCTTTGTTGTAGGTCACCTGTCGGATAACCTCAGATGGGGTTACGGCAGAAGGAGGCCTTTTATTCTCTTGTCTGCATTTCTCTTACCCACTGCTTTGATCGCAAATTTTATAACTGTAAATGCATCTGCGGAAGTCCAGTTTATTTATTATGTGCTGGCAGGTGCACTATTTTGGATTGCCTATTCTTTGTTTTACATTCCATATACGGCCTTAGGAGCTGAAATTGCGCTGGATTATGATGCGAGAACCAAACTGAGAAGCATAACGCGTTTCTTCTCTATTTCAGGAACATTTTTAGCCAACGTTTGTCCGCTTCTGGCGATTGGCGTCCTGATAAAAGTAGGCATGGCGGATGGGCAGGCATGGTTGTTGTTTACAGTATCCATATCTCTCCTGGTGGGAATCGGAGTCTATTTTTGCTGGCATTACACCTGTGGAACGGAAAGGGTGCAATTTCTCGAGAACTCTGAAGCACAAAAAAGCATGAAGAAGCAACTGCTGGAGGATTTCATTTGTATTCTAAAGGACTTCTATCAGTTGATGTGCCTGAAAGCTATGGCGATACTCATCGGAACAAAGGTCGTATTTATGTTTGGTTTTACCCTGTATACCTCGGGAATGATGTTTTTTATGCAGTATGGACTTAATCTGGATATCCGGGTTACCTCAACCGTGTATATGGTTTCTATTATTGCCAGCATCCTTTTTACGCCAATTATAACGCACTGGGCGGTTCGAGGCGGAAAGAAGAGTCTTATTTCGGGGGCAATGTCCATATCCGGAGCATGCGGCGTGCTGCTTTCCGTTGTCGGCGTTGACAACTATGCAATTTCTTTGCTCTACGTTATTGTGTTCACTTTTGGACAGGCAGCATTCTGGCAGATCAGCAGTGCAATGTTTTATGATGTAGCGGAAGTAGATGAGTATGTCAATGGTAAGAGACGGGAAGGGGCGATCATCGCTTTTCAATCTATTGTAGGAACTCTTAGCACAGCCCTAGGTCTCCAGACCATTGGTCTGTTGCTGAAACTGGCCGGATTTAATGAAGCCTTGAGCATACAACCCGTGGAGACGGTAAAGATGCTTGAAAATATCTTTGTTCTGTTTCCCAGCTTGTGCTTTCTTGGGGCAACACTGACCCTCATCGCATACCCTCTCAGCAAAAAGCGTTTTGAACTGCTGCAGCAGGCCCTGTATTTGAGAAGCAGGGGCGAAGATTACAGTCAACTGAAAACCAACATCGACGAATGGATTTAAATGTACTCGGTTATGGTCTTGAATATCAGAGAGTGGCCGGCTTTGTTGGGATGTATGCCATCTTCACAAAGCAGATCCTTATAATTACCACACTTTAAGAAGGCCTTTCGTATATCTATGAGTGGAATATTTTTTGTAGCGGCCAGTTTGACCACAGCAAGGCTATACTTTTCCTGCCAATGATATATAAATTCAACATCACCCAGCCATCTTAAAATATTTTTAGAATCCAGCCCCTTGGATATCCATGCGAAATAACGCTGCGGATCCAGAGGTGGTAGCGAGAAAAGAACAGGGCGATACTGTTTTGCTACCATACTGTCAAGAATACGAGAATATACTATTTCAAAGGATTCGATGGGTGTATTTGGCATATGCTTCTCATGAGGATTATCGGAGACTGCAGGCCAGAAGAAGTCGCAATCGTTTCCACCGAACTCAAGAGCGATATACTTGTACTGGGATAATTTTTCAGAGCACTTCTCGATGATCTTTTCACCTTTTGTCAGCGTGCAGCCAAACTTTGCAAAGTTGTCTACTGCAATGCCGGTTTTCTTTATAAAGTCATTCACAAAGGAGTTTTCTAGATAGGTATATTTGCTTTTTCCGCTATCATACACAACACCTTTCATAATGGAATCCCCAAATACTCCTATAGTATCCGACATGGTGCCCTCCTTATTTTCCCTCAAAAGTATGGGGAAAAAGTTATAATCTAATAATCATTATTATATATAGCGATTACAGATATGTCAATATAGATTATAGTTATTACATAAAAGGTTTGTAAAACTACCATTTGACTGTTACAATATTACATGTCGGTTTGGAAATTCGCCCTAATAAGAGGATGCCCATATTCCCAGAGAATAAAACGGAGTGAATGCAATGGATGAACTAAAAATACTTAAGCAACGGATGGAAAAGGAGCGGCCTGTTGAATGGTCGAACTTTCCGGACATCAACCTCTATAAGGATCAAGTAGTAGCCTATCTAAAGAGGCAACTCATACATTTAGAGAGTGAAGGGCAGTTGACCCCTGCCATGATCAGCAATTATGTAAAGGATAAGCTGCTACCCAAAGCAGACGGAAAAAAATACGGTAAAAAACATCTGGCTGTGTTAACAGAGATAAGTCTGCTGAAACAGGTTCTTACGGTACGGGATATGGGAGTATTATTGCAGGAGGATGCACAGGAGAATAATCCCGAAATTTTTTATAACAACTTTGTGGCAATCCTCGACAAAGCTCTATCCCGGACCGCATCCAAGATCGACGAAAATGCAGATGAGGAAGATGTTTTTGATTTGGCCCTGGAATTTGCCATTGAGAGTTATTGCGCTAAACTTGCCTGCGAAAATCTCATAGGACTAATGAAGGAATAGGCAAAGACAGCTGGAGATGTATTTACATTAATCGATTCAGTAGAGCTTATAGAGGGTAATATAAAAACAAGAATCCGGTAAGCCTAACCCGTGTTAGTACATGTGAAGAAGAGGAGATAGAGTTGAAAAAAATAATAGATATTAAAGGAATGACCTGCGCCCATTGCCAGGCTGCTGTAGAGAAAGCCCTGAACGGCATCGATGGAGTAGAAGCAAAGGTGGATCTGAAAAAGAATCAGGCCACGGTGAACCTGCAAAAAGAGATTGCGGATGAGGTCTTAAAAGAAGCCATTGAAGAGGCAGGCTATGAGGTTACATCCATAACTGTGAAAAAGGGTCTATTTAGCTAAAACAAAAAACCTACCAAAGGGACAGACCCCGTGGCTGCTTTTGCCCCCACGGGGTCTGTCCCTTTGGTTGTTATACGTTGAACAGGAAGTGTATTACATCTCCGTCTTTGACTTCGTAATCTTTTCCCTCGGAGCGAACCAAGCCCTTTTCTTTGGCAGTAGCCAGGTTGCCGCCACAGGCGATCAGCTTGTCGTAAGCAATGGTTTCCGCCCGGATGAAACCCTTCTCAAAATCTGTATGAATCTTACCTGCAGCCTGAGGAGCCTTCATGCCGCGGGTGATTGTCCATGCCCGGACCTCCGGTACACCGGCAGTTAGGAAAGAAATTAAATTCAGAAGCTTGTAGGAAGCCTTAATAAGCTTATCAAGGCCGGATTCGGCAATGCCCAGATCCTCAAAAAAAGCAGCCTTTTCTTCTTCGTCCAGTTCGGCAATCTCTGCCTCTAATTTTGCACAGAGCACTACAACTTCGGAGCCTTCTTTTTCTGCAAACTCCCGAACTTTAGTAACATAGTCATTGTCTGTACCCTCTGCCACCATGTCTTCTGAGACATTTGCCGCATAGATGACAGGCTTGTAGGTCAACAGATCAAGGGACTTGACGAATAAGTCATCTTCCTCGCTGAAATCCAGCGATCTTGTTGTAATGCCGCTCTCAAGGGCATCTTTAATTCTGGCTAGAACAGCGATCTCTGACTGAAGCCCTTTGTCACCTTTGAGGTTTTTCTGCGTTCTTTGAATTCGACGGTCAATGACTTCTAAATCGGAGAAAATCAACTCCAGATTGATGGTCTCAATGTCGGAAAGAGGGGAGACCTTGCCATCCACATGAACCACATTCGGGTCGTCAAAGCAGCGGACTACGTGTACGATAGCAGCTACCTCCCGGATATGCCCCAAGAACTTGTTCCCCAGACCTTCGCCCCGGGAAGCACCTTTAACCAAGCCGGCAATATCGTAAAACTCAATGGATGTATATACAGTTTTTTTCGAGTTGTACATTTCGTGTAGGACTTTGAGGCGTTCATCAGGTACTACCACCACGCCGATGTTGGGTTCAATGGTGCAGAAGGGATAGTTAGCCGCTTCCGCTCCGGCTTTTGTAATCGCATTAAAAAGCGTGCTCTTGCCAACGTTAGGCAAGCCTACGATACCCAATTTCATTCATTTTCTCCCTTATAATAAATAGTCAGTACGGTTAATAAAAAAGCCTACCTTTACGGTTGTATTTTCGCTCCATTTTTATCAAAAGGAGCAGGAATACGATAAATACCACAGCACTCACCAGTTGGGCAGTCCTGAAAGAACCAATCATCAGGCTGTCAGTGCGAAGTTGCTCAACAAAAAAGCGCTCAACAGAATATAGGATGCCATATAATAAAAAGGCTCTGCCATTGTATTTGCTTCGATTGTCAATGAATATGAGCACGAAGAACATACTCAGTAACCACAATGATTCATAGAGGAATGTGGGATGTACCATTTCACCTCTTACTAAAATAGCCCAGGGAAGGTCTGTGGGCCCGCCGTGAGCCTCCTGATTGAAGTAATTTCCCCAACGCCCGATGGCCTGCGCCAGGGCGATGGACGGAACCATTAAATCCAATAAGTTCAAGGGAGCGATTTTCCAGACTCTACAGAAGATTGCAGCAGCTAACATACCTAGCAGTAAACCGCCATGAATCGCCAGTCCTCCGTTACGAAGATTGATAATTTGAAAGAAATCTCCTTCGTAAAGCTCCCAATTAAACAGCACATAGTACAGCCTTGCACCAATGACGCCGGCAGGTATTGAAATCAATGCCAGGTCAACGACTTTTTCGCTGGGTATTTGATGCCCGGGAGCCCTGTAATAGGCAATCAGCAAACCTGCCAACATGCCGAAGGCAATACAGATCCCATACCATCGGATATCCTGTCCTAATACCGTAAATGCGACGGGGTTTGGTTCATATAAAAACATATTATGTCCTCCGATCGCTTTGCTCCAATAGAAATATCTTATACTTAAAAAATAATTATACAGGAAAAACTGCGACGATGCAATGTTTAGCCGGAAAAGGCGTATGGTATTTTACTGCTACTTGTGGTAAAATAAAACAAACTATAAGTCCGGGAGAGTTACGAGGACAAAGGAGGAATTTGATGGCAAACGAACACAGATTTGCGGTATTGATAGATGCAGATAACATATCAGACAAATATATAAAATTTATACTTGATGAGATTTCCAACGAAGGGGTGGCTACCTACAAGAGGATATACGGTGACTGGACCAGACCCGCATTGGGCAACTGGAAAAGTGTGCTGCTGGAGTATTCGATTACCCCCATTCAGCAATACGGGTATACCACGGGGAAGAATTCAACGGATGCAGCCATGATCATCGACGCGATGGATATTTTGTATTCGGGCAATGTGGACGGTTTCTGCCTCGTCACCAGTGACAGCGATTTTACCCGCTTGGCATCCAGACTGCGGGAATCGGGTATGGACGTGGTGGGAATGGGTGAGAAGAAAACGCCGAAAGCCTTTATTGTGGCTTGCAATAAGTTGAAGTACCTCGACATTCTAGCCAAGGGAGAAACCCATGCAAAGGAAAAGGAAAAGGAAAAGGAAGATTCCATAAAGGAAAGAATCATAAAATCGAAAGCAGAACAAGTCAAGAAGGAAAAGATCGTAATTCCTTTACCGGAAGGATTTGAAGATACAGAAGAAGATGCGGAGATGACGCCCTTCGAGACGATCAAGGAAGCGGTTCTCACCATTATCAGAGAAAACTCGGATGAGGATGATTGGGTCTTCATCGGCGATATTGGCAATATGCTGTTAAAGCGGTATCCAGACTTCGACGTTCGAAATTTCGGATTCAAGAAATTAACACCCTTTATTCGATCAATAGATTGTATACAGATAAAGACGGTAAGGCATGGAAACAGCATGCTGGTCTACGTAAAGGAAAAGGAAAGCTGCGAAGTGAAGCCCACAAAGAAGAAATAAAAGCAACTGCCACGGTAATCCCGTGGCAGTTATTTAATTCTACGCTATTCTGAATTTACCAGCTGCAGCCGTTGTTGCCGAAGAACTGGCAAGCGTTCCTGGCTCCTGCAACCGATCGATTGTGGTTGCATCCTCTGAATCGATCGTCACGGCATCCGCGGGAGCGTCCGCCAACACTATCGCAAATCTCTTCACAGAGCTCTTCGCAGAGCTCTTCGCAGAACTCTTCACAAAAATTTCCCCTGTTTCTTTCGCAGACATCATCCCGAATACGGCAGGGATTGCGGTCGCTCTCACAAACATCCTCCTCCCGGTCACCCTTGCGGCAACCGAAATTAGAATTTAGAGCACAGGTATTCGCATGGTGGAAACCGGCTCCTGCCAGATTATTGCAAGGGTCTGTGGTATTTCGTCGCTCTGATGCCAGTTCTCCGGCAACACTCTCGCAGGGAAGAAGCCCTTCCTGAGCATTTATCGAGAATAGGGTACGGCGTACGCTTTCCACATGCACTTCCGGTTCCAGCACAACCTTGCTCTTGAACACCAGAGTGGGTTCGTTTCTGCCGGGGAAAAACTCGGCACTAAGGCCGGGAGCCTCTAAAGTAAACGGCGGCGGGCAAGATCTGCTGTTGCACTTAACCTTCAGTTCCGGATTTACCAGCTTGACCTGGCCACTAAAATGGAAGGCAACATCCGCAGCAATTCCGTTCTGGGTACAAGGGACAGAGAAATTGGGGATTGCAAAGTTGGAGCAGCAGGTTGCGGGCAGCACAGTAGGTGGTCCATCATCTGCATTGCTGATTTCAGCCCGGAAGCAACAGGTCCTTCCTCCTGTAGTAACTGTACCTTCCAGTACATAGGTGGCACGGATTTCCCATGTGCATACGTCCCTGATCGACAGGAAGTTCTTGCTGGGTAGGCCTGCTTCGAGACAATTCCGATGCTGAAGTCTGGATGCCAGTTCCGATATACCGACGAGGTAGCGGCCGTTTTGGAAGACGACCGAATCAACCTCTTCTCCGTCGATAGTAACCTGGGACGGGCTGATGTTTCCCGGAGGGCTCGTTTCTATGAAGTCCAGCACAGCAAAGGCTTTCTCAATTTCGAAAACAGCATTGCAATCCAGTTCGGCAGGATTGCAGCCACAGCCGCAGCCTCTGTCCGCAGTGGTAAACTTTACTTCGAAGTCTTCGGAGTCACACCTCGTATCCAGGCAGAAAAACACCGGACAACTCGTGTCACTATTAAAGGAAAATACTTTATCTATATATACTAAATTTGGCTCCCTATCACCAAAATCGACATTGCTTGTATCGATATTCGTTCCGCAGAGACCTGCGGGGTCAAGTTCGCATTTTCTTCTTTTCATTCTATCTTTACCTCTCTTGATCATGTTCTATCTGCGCCTCCTTTCGGAGACTTTTATCTATTGGGATCGCTAGTACTCTGTAACACCTAAAAAGTCTATTTGAAAAAATATTCGGCGCATCTGTAACGACATTTAGATGTTACAGAGTACTGGCGTTCCCAATATGTATTGAGAGGCACATTGTTTCCCTACATCATATGAGAAAACAATGCGGATGCTACTAATTAGTACCGGTAGCATTAATAAAAGGATTATCAGCCACTCTGAAAGACCGCAAAAACCAGCATTTAGTATGCCCGTCCTGCAGCTCCACAAAATCTAGTAGCATCTGATGACCCCCGCCCCCAAGTGTCATAAAACATCGAAAAATAGGCAAAGATGCCCACGTTTTTACCATGCAGTGGTTGCAAAGTGGTGGGGAGTGGAGTATAGTGGAGGTAATCAAATAAGAATCGGGAGAAGTAGCATGTTTATCGGAGAGTATCAACACTCTATAGATGCCAAGGGCAGGATTATCGTTCCTTCAAAATTCAGGGACGAGCTTGGTTATAAGTTTATCCTGACCAAGGGTCTGGATAACTGCCTTTTCATCTACTCGTCAGAAGAGTGGAAGAAGTTTGAAGACAAGCTGATGAATCTCCCCGTAGCCAGCAAGGATGCGAGAGCATTTGTTCGCTACTTCTTTTCTAGCGCCGTAGAGTGCGAAACAGACAAACAAGGCAGGCTTACAATTCCCCAAAACCTTAGAGAGCATGCAAAGATCGATAAGGAACTGGTGACCATCGGCGTAATGAGTCGCGTTGAGGTATGGAGCAAGCAGCAGTGGATAAACTACGGAAGCGATAACCTGAGCTATGACGAGATTGCAGAAAAAATGGCCGAGCTTGGAATATAACAACCCGGAGGAAGCTCCAATGGAATTCAGACATACATCAGTACTATACGAAGAGATCATTGAAAACCTGAACATCAAACCCGAAGGCATCTACGTAGATGGAACCTTGGGAGGGGGCGGTCATTCTGCAGGAATCTGTGGGGGGCTCAGTCTTAAAGGTACACTGATAGGGATTGACAGGGATATAGACGCATTGCGGGCTGCGCAAGAAAATCTACAGCAATATGATTGCAGAAAATATTTTGTTCAAAACAACTACGAGAACGTTTATGAAGTGCTGCAGCAACTAGGTGTGGAGAAGATAGACGGGGCAGTTCTGGATTTGGGAGTATCTTCCTTCCAGTTGGACAACCCTGAACGAGGCTTTTCCTACATGAATAACGGAAGCCTGGACATGCGAATGAATGCAGAAGATCCGCTCACTGCATGGAAGGTCGTAAATGAATGGGACCGGGATGAAATCACCGAAATCATAAAGAAATATGGCGAGGAGAGATGGGCTTCCCGTATCGCACAGTTCATTGCGGAAGCGCGCAAGCAGCAGCCGATTCAAACCACATACGAGCTGGTGGATATCATCAAAGCAGCTATCCCGGCTTCCGCCAGAAGAGAAGGGCCTCATCCCGCAAAGAGAACTTTTCAGGCGATCCGAATCGCTGTAAACGATGAGTTGGGCCAGCTGGAACGAGCAGTAGACCGGTTTATAGACGTCCTAGGCAGTGGCGGCAGGCTTTGCATCATAACATTCCATTCCTTGGAGGACCGCATTGTAAAGGAAGCCTATCGCAGAAGATTAGATCCTTGTACTTGCCCTAAAGAATTTCCGATTTGTGCCTGCGGAAAGAAAACAGATGTAAAGAAAGTATCGGGAAAACCGATTTTACCCGGAAAACAAGAAATCGAAGAGAATCCAAGAGCCCGAAGCGCAAAATTGAGAGTCATTGAGAAGAGGTAAAAGGATATGATGGCAGCGGAAAAGTGGTACGAGTACCAAAAAAGTTATCAGAAGTATGGCTTGGATATGAAGCCCGTTTGCGCAGCGGAAAAAGAAGAGTACAAGTCTCCCTGTTCCCAAGTCAGCGGTAAAGATAAAGCCAGACTGCTATTTCTGACTTTGTTTGCAGGACTGCTCTGCATTTGCCTGATTATTACAGCGGCCTATTCCACGCAAATCAAGTTCAACACAAACTCCCTTTTGGCCCAGTCAGATGTGGTGCAGGGAGAAATCGAGAACCTGAATGTTGCCATTAAGAGTGCCAATAATGTCTCCATCATTGAAGAAAAAGCGATCAACGAACTTGGCATGGTCTATCCCGATGCAGACCGGATTTCTTACATCAATGCAGACAGCAATACGATTCCTGACTTTGCCTTGACATTGAAACAACTGGCATTCAAGGACTGATGGTGCGAAACCTGTTAAGTGAATCCCCGACAAGTCATAAAGTACCAGGCCCGGGAGTAAAATATTAGGAACACTAAGGAATAATTGCATATGGTGCTATAATGTCGGATAACAGAATGAAGTGGACAAATCGTTTATCCGGCTTTGTGTTTTAGCGGTAGAAATCTACAAATTAGGAGAGAATATGACAAACAGCTCAAACAGAAATAGAAAGAGAATGATATTTGTCTTCTTTGTAGTGTGTTTTCTATGCACTGCCCTGATCTTCCGAGTGGGGTGGATCCAGGTAGTAGCCAGTGACCGTTACGCAAAGCTTGCCGTAGAACAGCAGACTATGGATACCCCTATCCCCGCAAAGAGAGGGGTTATTTATGATAGAAACGGCAAGGAGATGGCTATAAGTGCCGTCACAAACACCATATGGGCAAGGCCCGGCGATGTGAAATCCGCCAGAACGGAAGAAGAAGGACTGGCGAAGCAACAAAACGCGGCAAGGGTACTGGCTGAGATACTTGAGATGGAAGAATCAGAGGTATTTGAAACTGTTACCGCGAAGAAATCACTGGTCCGGGTTGCAAAGTATGTGGATAAGGACAAAGCCGACAGAATCCGGGAAGCGCGGCTCCCGGGCATTTCCATCGCAGAGGATGTAAAGCGATACTATCCCATCGGAGCGTTTGCCTCCCACGTTTTGGGCAGCACCACGGACGACAACCGCGGGCTTTCAGGGATCGAATTAAAGTATGACAAGTACCTTTCCGGCATACCGGGAAGGTGGATCAAAAATACAGACGTTGCCGGCGATAGTCTTTCTTACGGCATAGAAAAATATTTTCAAGCAGAGGATGGCCTCGGTGTATTGCTTACCATCGATGAGATTATACAGCATTTCGTGGAGAAAAGCATTAAACAGGTCCAGGCGGATACCCAGGCCAAAAGAGTATTCTGCCTCATCATGGATCCGCAAACCGGTGATATTCTGGCTATGGCCATGACACCGGAGTTCGATCCTAACGATCCCCGAACCCCCTTAGAACCAGCTGCCGCTAATTATGTAAAAAGCCTCTCCGACGCAGATAAGCTCACATACTGGAACGAGATGTGGAGAAACCCCATGATCAGCGACACCTATGAACCTGGGTCCACGTTTAAATTGATAACAACTTCTATCGCACTGGAGGAGAGAGTAACAAATCCCAGTGAACATTTTACCTGCACCGGCAGTACGGTGGTGGCGGGTCAAAAACTCTCCTGCTGGAGATCCTATAGACCCCACGGAGATCAGACACTGACCCAGGCAGTTCAAAATTCCTGCAACCCGGTCTTTGTCAATTTGTCCCAACGATTGGGCCTTACCACCTACTATGAATACCTGGATAAGTTCGGCCTCAGGGAGAAGACGGGAATCGACTTCCCCGGCGAGGGAGGCAATATACTGCAAAACATTGAAACCGCCGGACCTGTGGGTCTGGCCACCATGTCCTACGGCCAGGGCATCGCCGTCACGCCCATCAGCCTACTCACCGCCGTCTGTGCACTGGGCAATGAAGGCATGCTTATGGAACCAAGGCTGGTCCAAGGTCTACTTGACGAAAAAGGTATGGTCATCGAAAGCTTTGAGCCACGAGAGGTTAGGCAGGTAGTATCCAAACAAACTGCGGATGAAATGTCTCTGATCATGGAATCCGTAGTATCTGAAGGTGGGGGAGGAACCGCTAAAGTAAGCGGTTACCGTATCGGCGGAAAGACCGGCACAGCCAATAAAGTCGTCAATGGCGTCTACGTAGATGACACATACTCTTCGTTCATCGGCATGGTTCCTATGAACAATCCCCAACTGGCAATCCTTTTAGTAGTCGATTCCCCCAAGGGAGTCAAGTTTGGCAGTCAGACCGCTGCTCCCGGTGTAAAAGCCATTTTGGAAGAAACTCTTCGCTACCTCAATGTGGAAACTAGCTTCACCGATGAGGAACTGGCGCAGATGAAAAGCAATATGGTTATGGTACCAGAAGTGACAGGAGAGAGCTTTAGTGAAGCGATCGGTATACTGGGAGGTGCAGATCTCGTTTACCAGGTGTCGCCCGCGGGGACAGGGAGTGAGGATTTTACCATCGTCGATCAGTACCCGAAGGCAGGGGAAGAGGTAAAGAAGGGGACCAACGTTTATCTGTATTGGAAATAGAGGATAGCAAATGAAACTAAAAAGCTTGCTTCTCAATACCGGTATCCAATGCCCGGATACCCTGAAGGAAACGGATATTACGGGAATCAGTTATGATTCCCGAACGATACAAAGAGGAAATCTTTTCGTATGTCTCCGCGGAAGAAATACAGACGGACATATTTATGCAGAAAAAGCGGCTTCTCAAGGCGCAGCTGCAATTATCTCGGAAATAGCACTGCCCTTAACAGGAGCCCCTTTGCTGATGGCAGAGGATTCCCGGAGGGCTTTGTCTGTAATAGCAGCCAACTATTATGGGCATCCCCATCGCTGTATTTCCCTTTATGGCATCACGGGAACAAACGGAAAGACCACCGTGTCCTACTTGATGAGGAGCGGTCTCGAAGCATGGGGAAGGCCCTGTGGGTTGACAGGGACCATATCTTACATTGTAGGCGAAAAAGAGTACCAGGCAGAGCGCACCACGCCGGAATCCCTCGATTTGCAACGAATCTTTGCAGAATTGAAGTCGAAAGGTATCCGATGCTGTGTAATGGAGGTTTCCTCTCATGCTCTGCAGCTTGGAAGGGTTCAGGATCTCCGGTTTGAATACAGCGTTTTCACCAACTTGTCCCAAGATCACATGGACTTTCATAAAGACAAAGAAGAGTATTACCGGACTAAAAAGAAACTGTTTAAGCAAACGACAAAAATGGGAATCATCAACATAGATGACGATGCAGGTGGGAAACTTTTCTGTGAGCTACCGGAGGAGGCTGTTCCGGTACGGTCCTTTTCTCTCACCGACAGCAATGCAGACTATTACGGTGAAGTGAAGGAAATGAATGAAAAGGGCTGCCACCTGTCCTTCCTTTACAAAGGAAGAGAAGTTGCAGAAATAAAATCCTCTTTGGTAGGGCGGTTTTCTCTGTATAACATCCTGGCTGCCGCCGGCTGCCTTCATTCCATTGGAGTACCCGGGGAGATTATCGCCGCAGGCATTGAAAACATAAAAGGGGTTCCGGGGCGTTTCGAACCGGTGGAAAACAACCGGGGCATTCCCATAATCATAGATTTTGCCCATACTCCCGATGCGCTGGAGAAAGTCCTGATCACCGCTGCAGATATAGTAAAGGGAAGACTCCTGTGTGTATTCGGCTGCGGAGGAGATCGCGATCGGAGCAAGAGACCCCTCATGGGAAAGATCGCAGGTCGATATGCAGACTATTGCATCGTGACCAGCGATAACCCGAGAACAGAAAATCCACAGCAGATTACTGCCGATATTGAGGAAGGACTCTATGAAACAGGCTGCAACTACCAAGTAATCGAAGACAGAAGAGAAGCGTTGAGCTACGCCATCTCCATGTACCGAAAGGGTGACCTGATCCTAGTTGCAGGCAAAGGACATGAGAATTATCAGATTATAGGCGAAGATAAAAAGCATTTTAGTGACCGGGAAACCATTCTTGAACTGATTGATAAAGAGGAGAAAGATACCTATGGAAACAATTAAAGCAGGAAAACTTGCTGAGGTAACGGCAGGAAAGCTTTTATGGGGCGATCAGGAAGGGGATGTTTCAGGTATATCCATAGATTCCAGAACGCTGACCTCCGGTATGGCCTTCTTCGCGATAAAGGGGGAGAGGGTTGACGGACATGACTACCTCGAGGATGCGCTCAAGGCAGGATGTACTGCTCTGGTAGTTGAGAGAGACAACACTCTAGCCATGGATATCCTCCGTCCGTCAGGAGCTTCCCTGATCAAGGTTGAAGACACAGAACGAGCGCTTCAGGATCTTGCCGCTTGGTATCTATCTTTGTTTGATGTCCATAAGATTGGGATCACAGGAAGTACCGGAAAGACTACCAC
The DNA here is from genome assembly GCA_041678465.1 of Anaerovoracaceae bacterium. Lineage (GTDB taxonomy): Bacteria > Bacillota > Clostridia > Peptostreptococcales > Anaerovoracaceae > UBA1426. The sequence continues at coordinate 22,136 of JBAYOC010000001.1, forward strand.
GAAAGAAATGCTCTATCACATACTGTCTGAGAAGTATAAGACTGTAAGCAATCAAGGGAATTTTAACAACCTGATAGGGTTGCCGCTCTCTGTTTTTAACGTAGATAGCGCTACCGAAGCTGCAGTTTTTGAGATGGGTATGGATCGGTTGGGGGAAATCCACCGGCTTGCAGAGATCGTACGACCTGATGCAGCAATCATAACCAATATTGGTGTGTCCCATCTGGAGCGACTGGGTAGCAGGGAGAATATCCTCAAGGCAAAAACGGAAATCTGTGACTTCATGAATCGGGAGAACACGCTGATTATCAATGAAGATAATGATCTGCTTTCCGGACACTGCTTCGGCGGGGAACACAACACCATCACAGTTGGGCAGGGAGAGAAGGCAGAAATACAAATATCCGGGCTGAAGGATATGGGTGAAAAGGGTATAGCTTTCGGTCTTCAAAGAGGTGATGAGAACCTGGTTTTTCGCATCGGGAGCCCCGGATTGCACAACAGCATCAATGCCGCGCTGGCTGTGGCAACGGCTCAGGTCTTTGGAATCACCATGGAGGAGGCATCTTCCGGGCTTTCAAAGCTCAGTGCCACAGACAAGAGATTGCATATCAAAGAGCTTGGCGGAATAAAGATAATCGATGATACTTATAATGCCAGTCCGGATTCTATGAAAGCGGCTCTGGATGTGCTTTCTTCCGTTCAGAGCATCAGGAAGATGGCTATATTGGGAGATATGTTTGAGCTGGGAGAAAAAGAAGAAGAATATCATCGTATGATTGGAGAATACGCTTCCAAAAAAGGCATTCATGTGGTACTATCAGTTGGTAAAAACGCAGAACTGATATCTCTGGCAGCCAAAGAAGGCGGGATACAGGCTTTTCACTTCAGCAACAAAGAAATGCTGAAAAGTGTACTCCCTCAATGGGTCCGAAAAGGGGATGCCATCCTGATTAAGGGGTCCCGAGGAATGGCCATGGATGAAATCGTAAAACACCTGGAAGACATTAATGAATAGAACAAGGATATACAAATGGATTATCTACAGATGGCAATACCCTTCGCTGTTGCATTGATTTTAACATCAATCATGACACCCATATTCATCTCCTTTATGGAGAAGCGAAATGGGGGACAGTGCATTCGTGAGGAAGGACCAAAATCCCATATGGCAAAGTCCGGGACACCGACCATGGGAGGATTGGCCATTATTCTTGCGGTATTGGTGACTTGTGCAGCAACGAATATCCGGAATACGGATATGCTTATTATACTTGCCGCATTTTTGGGCTATGGCCTTTTGGGGTTTTTGGACGATTTCGTCAAGGTTAGCATGAAGCGGAACCTTGGGCTCACGGCCAGGCAGAAGCTCTTTTTCCAGACCCTTATCGCTGTGGGGCTGGCCATATATCAGGCGAAGGTGTCCGTTTACGGGACCACGGTGGTGATACCGTTCACTGACAAGTTTGTAGACTTGGGGATATTATACGTGCCGTTTATCGCATTTGTAGTGGTAGCGATGGCAAACAGCGTAAATCTCACGGACGGACTTGACGGGCTTGCGTCGGGAGTAACCATGTTTGTGGCGCTATTCCTCGCTTTGGTGGGAATCGCTTTCAGCTTTACTGCTACCTCGGTCTTTTGCAGTGCGATTACGGGGGCATGCCTGGGTTTCCTGTTCTACAACAGGCATCCGGCAAAGGTCTTCATGGGAGATACGGGATCTATGGCCCTAGGCGGTGGCATTGCTGCAGCAGCTATTATTATGAATATTGAGTTAGTCATACCTATTGCCGGAGGTGTCTATGTGGCGGAAGCCATTTCGGTGATCCTCCAGGTGTTGTATTTTAAGAAAACAGGCGGAAAGCGGCTGTTTAAAATGGCCCCTCTGCACCACCATTTCGAATTGTCAGGATGGAAGGAGACGAGAGTGGTGGCCATGTTCTGGATCGTGACGATCGTACTCTGTGTCGTCAGCTTACTGGCTGTATAAAGGGAAGTGGAAAAATGGATGTTAAGAACAAAAATATTTTAGTTATCGGAATGGGGAGATCGGGCATAGCTGCTGCGGAGGTACTCCTGTCCCTTGGCGCAAACGTGTCTGTATATGACGGAAAGCCTTCCGGAGAGATGGAACCGCACCTGATTCAGTATTTTATGAGTCGAAAGGCGACCTGCTATTTTGGAGTAGAACCGGTAGATGTGAGTGGCTATCACTTTGCAGTAGTGAGCCCGGGAGTTCCGCTGACCAACAACCTTATACAGAGGATTATGGCTGAAGATATCGAACTCTTGGGTGAGGTGGAGTTCGCTTACCGCATCGGAAAGGGAAATTACGCAGCGATTACCGGCACCAACGGGAAGACGACAACCACAGTGCTTACCGGTGCAATATTCAAGCAGGCAGGCAGACCTACGGAAGTGGTGGGGAACGTGGGCCTTGCTGTAGTAAAAAAGGCGATAAGGGCCACGGAAGATACCTGGCTCATTACTGAAATCAGCAGCTTTCAATTAGAAACTACCCGGGATTTTCATCCCCATATTTCCGCGCTGTTAAATATAACACCGGATCACCTGGACCGCCATCTGAGTATGGAGAACTATGCAAAAGCCAAGGCGCTGATTTACCGGAACCAGGACGAGAATGACTACTTCATAGTAAACCGCGATGATGAGAAGAGCTGGAAACTGACAGAAGGCTGCCGCGCAAAGGTGGTTCCCTTCAGCAGGAACGAAGAGCTGGATTTTGGAGCATTTGTAAAGGATGAAGCCATCGTAATTCGTGACGAGAAAGGCACTCTTCATACTATATGCAAGGCGAGAGAGCTGGGAATTCCCGGTGTACACAATCTGGAAAACGCATTGGCAGCAGCAGCTATTGCCTTTTTTGCAGGCATAGACGCGGATGCTATCGGCATGGCTATGGAAGGTTTCCAAGGAGTTGCTCACAGACTGGAGTTCGTGAACGAGATACGGGGCGTTCGTTTTATCAACGATTCCAAAGGTACCAATACAGATGCATCCATCAAGGCGATTGAAGCGGTGGATACTCCCATCATTCTCATTGCCGGAGGCTACGATAAGAGCGTTTCATTTGAACCCTTGATCGATGCCTTTAACGGAAAGGTCAAAGCACTGGTTCTCTTAGGAAGAACGGCGTCGAAAATTAAAGAGGATGCAGAGAAAAAAGGATTTACGAATATCATCATGGCAAAAAATATGGAGGAATGCGTCAGGGAAAGCTTTCGAATCGCAAAATCAGGAGATACTGTACTGTTGTCTCCTGCCTGTGCCAGCTGGGATATGTACTCGAATTTTGAGCAGCGGGGGGATCATTTTAAGAGCTGTGTGAACGATTTGGAAAAATAAGCAGGCAGGAGTAGGGAATGGCAAAGAAGGCGAAAAAGAAAAAGACGAAAAAGACACGGATGAAATCCGGAGACTTTCTCTTGACAATTCTGGTGCTTGCTTTTGTTGTTTTTGGGATTATTATGGTGTTCAGCGCAAGCTACTACAGTTCCATCAGCGAGACGGGGGATCCCTATACGTATCTGAAGGATCATATCGTCTGGGCCTTGCTGGGAGCAGCGCTGATGCTGATCACTGCTCTTCTGGATTATCACATTTATGAGAAGCTGGCTCCT
>JBAYOC010000002.1:0-20236 GCA_041678465.1 Anaerovoracaceae bacterium
AGAATGTGTACAATCCAAAGATTGAGATTTTAGGTATCTTATTAAACAAATATGATAAGCGCAGAGTTTTGACACGTGACGTAGAAGACATGGCAGAGATGATTGCAAAAGAGCTGAATTCCAGAGTTTTTGAAGCGAAGATTAGATCATCGGTAGCTGTGGCGGAAGCTCCGGCCCACGGGAAGAGCATATATAAATATTCTTCCAGGTCCAATGCTGCCAGAGATTACAGGAACTTTATCGATGAACTGATTTCTCAGAAAGGGATGAAGTTAAATGGCAAAAAAAAGTAATAAGACGGAACAGGTATTGAAGCTCATTACAAAAGAGGGGGAAGAACCGGGCATTTCCGAAAATACCCAGGAGCCCGATGTAGAAATCAGCGTCCTAGCTCCAAAGAAGCAGGATCATAAGGTCGAGGCAAAACTGAAAATAGAAATCGAGCCGGAGATCCAGATCAAACAAAAAGAAGCACCACATGAGGAACTGCATATCAACGTGCCGGTCGCTCCCCTCGAAAAGCCATGCGAGGGGTCCAAGAGATGCCTGATCAACCTGACGGAGATGCTGGTAAGGGAAAAGGCCAAGGAAGTCATGGATAGGCTTGGTGTATGTGACTGTCCCGCCTGTACACAGGATGTGTTGGCGTTAGCTATGAACTCATTGTCCAGCAAGTATGTGACCACCGACAGCGGAAGACAGCATCTGCTGCTGGAAATCTATAAGAAGCAAGCAGAGACGGATATTATTGCGGCATTGACGAGAGCGGGTGTTCGGGTGAAAGTGTCTCCGCGTCATGGAGAGTAAGGAGAAGGTTTGCTTAAAAATTATGAAGAGCTTAGCGAAATGCATATCGATGTTTTGCGGGAAATTGGAAACATAGGAGCCGGCAACGCTGCTACCGCTTTGGCTACCATATTAGACGAAAAGGTTGAAATCAGCCTGCCCGTTGTGAAAATCACGGATTTTGACACTGCTGTCCGTGCTCTGGGAGGAGCCGAGTCCATGACGGTAGGAGTTTTAGTCAGCTTCTTTGGTGAGGCAAATGGAATGATCATGTTCTTGCTCAAGATGGAGGATGCAAAAAAAGTCATGAGTATTTTGCTCCGTGACTACGAGGAAGAAGACGAAGATGCAGAGGAAATATCGGAGATGAAGCTCTCGGCTATCAGAGAGATTGGAAACATTCTCGGATCTTCCTACATAAACTCCATCGCAACGCTCACAGGGCTGCAGATCAACCTGACCGTGCCGTATATTGCCATCGATATGGCCGGAGCGCTCATGAGCGTTCCCATCATTGAATTCGGTGCGGTAGGGGATAAGATTATGTTTATCGAGGAGGTTTTCTCCGGCAGTGAAAATAACTTGAGGAGCAATGTCATTATGTTTGCACAGATCGATACTTTGAAACTTATCATGGAAAGATTAGGGCTTGAAATATGAGTCAAACGCTGGTAATCGGTATTTCCGACTATGCTGTATCCCAAAAACCGAATATTCTAGTCACCTACGCTTTGGGCTCCTGTGTAGGTATCTGTTTATATGACAGCAAGCTGCAAATCGGAGGCCTTTCTCATATCATGTTACCCGACAGCGGCCAGTTCTCACATCAGGAAATCAACAGAATGAAATTTGCGGATACGGCCATTGTGGATATGGTGAAAGAAATGCGTGCGCTGGGTTGCGATTTACGCCGCATTACCGCAAAGATAGCCGGAGGAGCTAGAATGTTCCAAGTTCAGCCGGGTAGCCAAATCGGGTCCATCGGCGATCGCAATGTGGATAGCGTAAAGCAGATTTTGAGCAGTTTACATATTCCCATCCTTGCAGAGGAAACCAGAAAGAATTACGGACGCACTGTCTATTTTGATCTTGGCACCGGAGTTATGAAGGTGCACTCTCTCAATAAAAAAATCGCAGAAGTCTAAAAAGCACCGGAGGGACAGACCCCGTGGCTGCGCTGTGGCGGAATGTGCCCCTTGGAAACCGCCGTTTTTGTATGCTTTGCATGAAAACGGTAAGTGGTTTCACGGTTTCTACGGGGCACATTCCGCCACAGCGCAGCCACGGGGTCTGTCCCTCTGGTTGCTTTTTTCTCATTTGCTAAAGTTTGAGAAAGGGTAGCCGATATACAATAGAGCAGTTACAGCAGTATTCTTACTACTGCGGCAATACACGGAAGGAGCTTAGAGATGTCGACACTTGATGAAAACAAAAAAATCGGTGAGGAAACCCAACATGGAAGATTCCTTACTTTCACCATAGAAAATGAGGTCTATGGAATTGAAATTCTGTACGTGACGGAAATCATCGGTATACAGTCAATTACCAAAGTTCCCGAAGTCCCTGATTATGTAAAGGGAATCACCAACCTGAGAGGAAAAATCATTCCGGTGATTGACGTGAGGTTGAAATTTGGAAGAGAACCTATAGAGTACAATGACAGAACATGTATTATCGTAATTGACATCAGCGACGTTTCCGTAGGGTTGATTGTAGATAAAGTAGATGAAGTTCTCACTTTTGAGGACGGTGAAATTGCAGCCCCCCCCGCAAGCAAGACTGGCTTTGAAAATAGATACATTAAAGGCATCGGAAAATCAGGAGGAAAGGTCCAGCTGCTGTTGGACTGCGAAAAACTATTAAAGAATGATGAGATGGAAATTATAGAAGGGATGCAATAGGAGGGTAACGACGATGTCTGATCTGCGCAAACTAAAGCTAAGAACAAAATTGCTTTGCGGTTTCTTGATTGTAGCAATGCTATCCGGAGTGATAGGCGCCATCGGTGTGATCAACGTCACCGTCATGTCCGAAAACTATGAAGGCATGGATGCAGTGCTTGTGAAACCAATGGGTACTATAAACGGGATTACAGACTCCTTTCATCGCTTACGGGTCACTCTAAGAGATGCTCTCTTAGCCGATACGCAGGAACTCATGAAGGAAGAGCTTCAGAAAATATTCGACAGGAAGAACGAAATTGCAGAATACAACATGAAAATCCTGGAGGAGTCATGGGCTACCGAAGCGGGAAAGGCAGAGTACAAAGATTACATGGACAACCTCCTCGTACTATATCCGCTTATTGATGATCTCATCTCAACCATCATACGGGGTGACAGGGAGCCGGCGGAGGAAATGTTGAAAGACGATTCAAATCTCGGCAGGGCCTTCACTGCGGTGCAGGACAATATCTACAGTTTGACGTCGATGAAAATGGACTACGCTGACACTTTCATTGAGGAGAAAAAAGCCCAAGCCGGTAAAGTCATTTTCAGTATGATGGCATTATCGGTAGCAGCTGTTATATTGGCCGTTGTTATTGGCTTTGCGTTTTCTAACATTCTAAGTAGACCTATTAAGAAATTAGTCTTTGCCGCGAATCGGCTGGCCGTCGGAGATGTGGAAACAGAGCTGGATACTTCCAATAATACTTATGAAGTAAATGAGTTGATTGTCGCTTTCCAGAAAATTGTAGACAATGTGAAAGGGCAGTCAGAAGCAGCCCTAAAGATCGCTGCAGGGGATTTGAGTGTAAATATCATACCCGGATCCGATAAAGATGTTTTAGCAGAATGCATGGCTTCCGTGGTGGAAACACTGAGAAACCTGGGGACTGAGCTTGATAGGATGTCAGAGGCCGCGACAGAAGGAAATCTGAGGGTTCGCGGCGATATAAATATGTTTGAGGGAGAATACAAAACAATCGTACAGGGTTTCAACCGAACCTTTGATGAGGTGGTGGAAAGAATATTCCTGTTTGAGGAAATTATTGATGCGGTACCGTTCCCTGTGTCAGTGACGGATATGGACAGAAACTGGTTGTTCATAAATAAGGCGGTGGAAGATGCTATCGGATATAAGAGAGCGAACGCCATCGGGAAGTCCTGTTCAAACAGAGAAGCCAATATCTGTAATACAGAATCCTGCGGAATCGAGTGCCTGGAAAAGGGTATTCATGAGACCTTCTTCAGTGAGGAAGGAAAGCATTACCATGTAAATACAGAGTACATATATAATGCATCAGGCGAGAAGATCGGATATATTGAACTCATGCAGGACAACACGCTTATAGTCGAAGCGGATCAATATCAGAAACAGGAATCGGAACGCTTTGTAGAGAAACTGAATCTTTTGGCGCAAGGTCAATTAAAATTGGATTACAGCTTTGGAGAAGGCAATGAATACACGGAGACCGAATACCAAACCTTCAAAGCATTATACGAAAGCCTTGAGCAGGCCACTGAAGGTATTACCGCCATGGTAAAGGACATTTCTTACGCTCTCTCGGAAATTGCCGACGGAAACCTCGATCTGGTGATCACAGCAGAATATCGAGGAGATTTCATCCAGATTAAAGACTCCATGAATCACATCATCAAATCATTGAGCGAGATACTGGGGGATATTAACGAAGCTGCAGAACAGGTGTCAAGCGGTTCTAGACAGGTTTCCGACGGAAGCCAGGCTTTGTCCCAGGGCTCCACGGAACAGGCGAGCTCCATCGAAGAGCTGACAGCATCCATTACGGAAATCGCAGCTCAAACTAAACTGAATGCCGGCAATGCCAATAAGGCAAGTGAGCTGGCAACCACCGCCAAGGACGATGCCGTTCAAGGCGACGGGCATATGAAAGAAATGCTGACCTCCATGGAAGCTATCAACGAATCCTCAATGAACATTTCAAAGATCATCAAGGTAATCGATGATATCGCGTTCCAGACGAACATCCTTGCTCTCAACGCAGCGGTAGAAGCGGCCAGAGCGGGACAACACGGAAAGGGCTTTGCTGTAGTCGCTGAAGAGGTAAGAAACCTGGCAGCCAGAAGTGCTGATGCGGTTTCTGAAACAACAGAACTCATCGAAGGGTCCATTCATAAGGTACAGTCGGGTACAAAGATTGCAAATGAGACGGCAACAGCATTAAAGAGCATTGTTTCGGAAGTCGAAAAGGCGGCAGATCTAATTGCAGACATTGCCAATGCGTCAAATGAACAGGCTTCGGGCATTGCACAGATCAATATGGGCATTGAACAAGTGTCTCAGGTGGTTCAAAACAACTCTGCCACAGCAGAAGAAAGCGCGGCGGCAAGCGAAGAGCTTTCCAGCCAGGCTGAGCTGCTAAAGGAAAGGGTAAACAAATTCAAGCTCTATCAGCAGGACGCGGATAATGAACCAAAGCTGTTGGAGTACAATGAGGATGAAGATGTGGCGGCTGGTGAAGACGTAGCAGCCGGAGAAGATGTGTTAGCTGAAGAGGAAGATGTGGCATCTGAAGAGGTGGAGACTCCCATGATCGAACCTCCGGCCATGCCGAAGATTCTACTGGATGACGATGAATTTGATAAGTACTAAAGGAGATCCGGAAATTGAGAAAAGTGACAAAAATAAAAGTGCTAGTTGTGGAAGATTCTCTATTATTCCGTGAAACATTAGCGAAAGAGATTGCTAAGGATGTCGTCATTGAGGTAGTTGGAACAGCAAAGGACGTCTTTGAGGCAAGCAAAAAGATTATTGAGCTAAAGCCGGATGTGGTAACTTTAGATATTGAATTGCCAAGGATGGACGGGATTGCATTTCTGAAGAAGCTGATGCCGCAGTACCCGGTACCTGTTGTGGTTATTAGCTCCATCGGAGGGAAGGTATTTGATGCACTGGATGCGGGGGCCGTTGATTTCGTCACCAAACCTGAGGTGTTCCGGGCAGGTACGCTGGAGTCCTTTATCCGGGAGATTATCACAAAAATAAAGATTGCATCAACCGCAAAAGTGGGAAATCTAAAGAGGACGGATGAGGTTGATTCATCCGCCTCAAGCATTACAAGTGACACGGCAAAGAAAATAGTTGCCATTGGTGCATCTACCGGAGGAACGGAAGCGATATTCAGTATCATCATAACTCTGCCTAAGAACACGCCGGGAATTCTCATCGTACAGCATATGCCCGCTGTTTTTACCAGATTGTATGCAGAGAGGTTGAACAACTCCTGCGCACCTGAGGTAAAGGAGGCAGAAAACGGGGATGCTATCCGGCCGGGAAGGGTGCTCATAGCACCGGGAGACTACCATATGCGATTGGAAAAAGGGCCTTCCGGCTTGTATGTTACCTGTGCTGCCGGGGAGAAGGTAAGCGGGCATTGCCCTTCCGTTGACGTTCTGTTTCATTCTGTGGCAAAGGTCGCTAAGGATAGCTCCATAGGAGTTATCCTTACAGGAATGGGTAAAGACGGTGCGGAAGGTTTGCTGGAGATGAGGAAGCAGGGAGCCTATACGATAGGCCAGGATGAGGCCTCCTCTGTCGTGTACGGGATGCCCATGGTCGCCTACAACATAGGAGCGGTCAGCAAGCAATTGCCCCTTGACCAAATCGCAGGAGAGATTTGTAGAACACTATCTCTTGATTGCTAAAAGCCAACCGGAGGGACAGACCCCTTGGGAGCATTTGCTCCTAAGGGGTCTGTCCTTGTGACTGGCAGAGCGAGTCGCCGGCCCTTGTGACTGGCAGAATGAGTCGCCGGCCCCTGTGACTGGCAGAGCGAGTCGCCGGCCCCTGTGACTGGCAGAATGAGCCACCGGACCTGCCCCTCTGTGCATGCCCTAAAATGTGCAAAATTTCAACTTGTACGGTTATATCTCAGTTTTAGAGCTGAATCTGTGCAAAATTTCAAGTTATACGAGGATATTTGGAATAAAAAGTTATTTTCAGTCCAAATTTGTGCAAAATTTCAACTAATACGGTGATATTTAAGATAAATTTACGTACAACTTGATTTTTTGCTCGGACACAAGGGGGACACAAACCAGCCGCGGGGACAGACCCCGTGGGGGCAAAATCAACCAGAGGGACAGACCCCGTGGGGGCAAAATCAGCCACGGGGTCTGTCCCTCTGGTTGGTTTTGTGATACAATATTCTTCTGAGAAATTAGGAGGGCTTATGATTACGAAATTGTTTTCGTTTTTAGGTGAATATAGGAAATATGCGATTTTGGCTCCATTGGCTGTGGTGGCCGAAACTGTTCTAGAGATTCTCATTCCATACTTGATGGCCAAGATTATCGACGTGGGTATCAGCAATGGGGATATGAAGTACGTGTTTACTGTGGGCGGGTTGATGATGCTCATGGCCATGCTTGCCTTGGTCTTTGGCGCTGCCGCCGGAAGATTTGCAGCCGTGGCCGCCATGGGTTTTGCAAAAAACCTACGGCATGGGTTATTTGAAAAGGTTCAGGACTTTTCTTTTTCCAACATGGATAAATTCGGTACGGCTTCTCTCATCACTCGTCTCACCACTGACGTGACCAACACGCAGAGCGTGCTTATGATGATGCTCCGAATATTGGTAAGAGCGCCGGTTATGCTGGTCTGTGCCACCGGCATTGCTGTGTATATCAACGCCAGACTGTCGTTGATTTTCTTTGTGGCCGTTCCTTTTCTGGCAATTGGCATAGTCATTATAATGACGAAAGCTTTTCCCAGATTTCAGATCATGCTCAAGCATTATGACAAACTGAACGCTACAGTACAGGAAAACCTGACTGCCATTCGCGTGGTCAAGGCCTATGTGAGAGAAGGCGATGAGAACCAGAAATTCGAAAAATCGGCTGAACTCCTCCAGAACAGCCAAAGAAGAGCGGAGAAACTGGTGGTGTTCACCATGCCTCTTATGCAATTTGTCATGTACACTTGCATGATAGCCATTGTCTGGTTCGGCGGAAACATGATCATCTCCGGCTCTATGCAGACAGGAGAGCTCATGGGATTTCTCAGCTATGTGGCCCAAATACTCATGTCGCTGATGATGGTAGCAATGGTGTTTATTAATATCGTCATTTCCAAAGCTTCCGTTTCCAGAATTCTTGAAGTGCTGGAAGAAGAGATTCCCATTCGTGATAAACCGAATGTGCCGGACGAAATGGAGGATACGAACCCGGATGGAGCTGAAGCCCCGGAGTTTGCTGAGGCAGACGGTTCAATCTGCTTCGACGGGGTATCCTTCCGCTATGGAGAGGATGAAGAAAACCTGGTACTGTCGCAAATTGACCTTTCCATTGAATCTGGAGAGACTGTGGGAATTATTGGCGGAACGGGTTCGGGAAAAACCACTCTGGTACAGCTGATTCCAAGACTCTATGATGTTCAGGAAGGCAGAGTAATGCTTGGGGGCATCGATGTAAGAGATTATCCTCTAAAAACTCTGCGAGATTCCGTTGCTATGGTGCTCCAAAAAAATGTTCTGTTCTCCGGCACAATCAGAGAAAACCTAAAATGGGGCAACCAAAGCGCATCGGATGATGAGATACAAGAGGCCTGCAAAGCAGCCGCAGCCCATGATTTTATCATTGCTTTTCCCGATGGTTACGATACTCTGTTAGGCCAGGGAGGCGTCAACCTCTCCGGCGGACAGAAACAGAGACTCAGCATTGCAAGAGCTTTACTCAAGAAGCCCAGGGTCATAATCTTCGATGACAGCACCAGCGCTGTGGACACGAACACAGACAGCCGGATCCGCGCCGCCCTGTCCGAAAAGTTGGCGGATACAACCACTATTATCATAGCTCAGCGGATTGCCTCTGTAATGGATGCCGACAAGATAGTCGTCATGGACGATGGCCGTATTGATGCTGTGGGCACACATGAAGAATTGTTGAAGACAAACCTCATCTATAGAGAGGTATACGAATCGCAACAGAAGGGGGTGGCTTGATATGGCGGGACCACATGGCCATTTACGCGCCAAGAGGAAACCTAAGGATGTGAAGAAGACCGTTAAGCGAATCCTTTCTTACATGGAAAACTACCGCCCGCAGCTGATTGTTGTCGTTTTTGCCATCGTTGTCAGTGCGGCCGCCGGCGTTGCGGGGACCTATTTCCTGAAACCCCTGATCAACCAGTACATCGTGCCCTTTATCGGCAAAGAGAGCCCGGATTTGTCCGGGTTCATAGCCATGCTTTCCCTTATGGGAACTATTTATGTGGTGGGAGCCATTTCCACCTATGCCTACAGCCGGCTCATGATAACCGTCGCCACCGGGACGCTGTATCGGATTCGCAACGATTTGTTTACTCACATGGAGAGACTTCCAATCGGCCACTTTGATACCCATACTCACGGCGAACTGATGAGCCACTTTACCAACGATATCGACACCCTGCGCGAGATGATGTCCCAGGGTGTTCCCCAACTTATTTCCTCCGGGATCACTGTGGTCGGAGTTTTCTTGATGATGGTGATTTTGAGTCCCTGGCTGACCTTGCTGGTGGTTGGGATGCTCCTTATCATGTTTTTCGTTATTACGAAAATCGGAAAGCGGACATCTACTTTCTTCAAACGTCAGCAGGAAGCTATGGGCAAGGTCAACGGTTACGTTGAGGAAATGATTGAAGGACAGAAGGTGGTAAAGGTCTTTTCCCACGAGAAAGCTGTTTTAGAAGGGTTTGACCTGAGAAATGAGGAGCTTTGTAAAGCTGCTACCAGCGCCAATACCTTTGCAAATATACTCATGCCCATCATGGGCAACCTCTCCTATGTGCTCTATGCTGTCACGGCAGCTTCCGGGGCGGCTATGGCTATCGCGGGTCGAATGGACCTGGGGACTATTGCATCCTTTCTGCAATATACTCGTTCCTTCTCTCAGCCCATCACGCAGCTGTCTCAACTGTTCAACTCTGTATTAAGCGCTCTGGCAGGAGCGGAACGAGTATTTAAGCTCATCGATGAGGAACCGGAATCGGATCAAGGAGATGTCATTCTGGTCAATATTGAGCAAGGAGATGACAGTGACGGGGTGTCGGAATGCACTTCCCGTACCGGGCATTGGGCCTGGAAGGTACCCACAGAAGATGGTGATTTCCAATATGTCAGACTGCGGGGAGATGTGCGGTTTGAAAATGTGACCTTCAGCTACGACGGAGAAAAAACTGTACTGAATGATGTATCCTTCTACGCAAAGCCCGGGCAGAAGATTGCGCTGGTGGGCTCCACCGGTGCCGGCAAGACTACTATTACCAATTTACTCAATCGCTTCTACGACATCGGACAGGGGAGAATCGTTTACGATGGGATCCCTGTGGACCGGATGCGAAAGGACGATCTGCGGCGCTCGCTGGGCATGGTGCTTCAGGATACACACTTATTTACGGGAACTGTAATGGAGAACATTCGCTACGGCAATAACAGCGCTTCTGATGAAGACGTAGTCCGGGCGGCGAAGCTAGCCAATGCCCATACCTTTATCAAGCATTTGCCGGAAGGATATGATACCGTGTTGACTGCCGACGGAGCCAACTTGTCTCAGGGGCAGCGGCAGCTGCTGGCTATAGGGAGAGCGGCCGTTGCGGATCCGCCGGTACTGGTTCTTGATGAAGCCACCAGCTCCATCGATACGCGAACAGAGGCTCTCATCGAAAAGGGAATGGATCGCCTCATGGAATGCCGGACCGTATTCGTCATAGCACACCGGCTGTCTACAGTTCGGAATGCGGATGCCATATTGGTGCTGGAGAATGGAAGGATCATCGAGCGAGGTGACCACGATGACCTGCTGGCACAGAGGGGCAAGTACTACCAATTGTATACGGGCATGTTCGAACTGCAATAACAACCACAGGGACAGACCCTCTGGCTGCTTTTGCCCCCACAGGGACAGACCCCGTGGGGGCAAAAGCAGCCAGGGGGTCTGTCCCCGTGGTTGGTTTGAAAGGAAAAGGCATGAAACGCAGTAGCGGAATTTTACTTCCGGTTTTCTCCCTCCCCTCTGCCTATGGTATTGGCACTTTTGGGCGAGAGGCATATAACTTTATTGATTTTCTCAGTGATGCCGGCCAGAAGTATTGGCAGGTATTACCCTTGGGTCCAACGGGTTTCGGAGACTCACCCTATCAATGCTTTTCCACCTATGCCGGGAATCCCTTGTTCATAGATCTCGATATGCTAGTGGCAGATGGTCTGCTTGACGGCGAAAAACTGAAGGAAATAGATTGGGGCCATGACCCCACAAAGGTGGATTACGTAACTTTATACATAGAAAAAGTGCCCTTGCTACGGAAGGCCTTTACCGCCTATGACACAAAAGTACAAGAAGGCAGCTTGGATGATGGTCCATTTCGTGAATTCTGCCAAGTGCACTCAGAATGGCTGGAAAACTACGCATTTTTCATAGCCCTGAAGGAGCATTTTGAAATGAAATCCTGGCTGGAATGGAATGACGAAGGAATAAGATTGCGTCTGCCTGAGGCTATGGAGCGATATAAGGAATTGCTGAGTGAGGAGATTCGGTATCATGCTTTTGTCCAATACCTTTTCTTTACCCAGTGGCAAGCACTTCGGACTTATGGCAGGGAGAAGGGCATAGGTGTCATCGGAGACCTACCCATTTATATTTCCATGGATTCTGCTGATGCATGGTCGGGATCCTGCTGTCTAAAGCTGGATGAGAATGGCTTCCCCGCCGAGGTTGGAGGCGTGCCGCCTGACGGTTTTTCAGAAACCGGTCAGCTCTGGGGAAACCCCCTTTACCACTGGGAGACCATGAAAGAGGATGGGTATTCCTGGTGGATGAACCGGATCGGCGAGTCAGCGAAGCTCTTCGATATAATCCGCCTGGATCATTTCCGGGGGCTTCAGAGCTATTGGAGCATCCCATACGGAGCGGAAACGGCCGTGAATGGTAAGTGGATGCAGGGACCCGGTATGGACTTCATTAATCGAGTTAAGGAATGCTTTCCGGGCCTTTTATTCATAGCGGAAGATCTGGGTTTTCTGACAGAAGAGGTCCACCGGATGGTGGAAGCATCGGGATTTCCCGGTATGAAGGTTCTGCAGTTTGCCTTCGGTTCGGGTAATTGTTGCAATTATCTCCCTCACATGTACGAATCCAATACGGTGGTCTACACGGGAACCCATGACAATACGACGGCAAGAGGCTGGCTGGAGGAAGAATCCACGGAAGGGGAACGATCCTATGCTGTGAGATATTTTGGATTGTCAGCGGAGGAAGGCCTTAACTGGGGGTTTATCCGTGGAGCGATGAGCTCTGTGGCAAATCTGTGTATTGTTCAGATGCAGGACTATTTGAATTTACCGGGTACTGCCCGCATCAACAGACCGGGAACATTGGGGGGCAACTGGCAGTGGAGACTGGAAAAAGGGCAACTGAGGTCGGCGCTGGCGGAAAGGATCGCAAACATAGCGGGGTTCTACAATCGGTAACTGATCCAGTCAAACGCCGCCCGTTGATATAATAATATAGTTGCAAATAGGTACAACCCCTAAGTCATATGGCGATTGCAATCATAGATAGCAATGGATATAATCAACAGAAAGAGGGATTCTATTCTTTGGGAGGGGTTATGAAATTTACCAAGATGCATGGAGCGGGCAATGATTTTATTATCCTAAATAACATGGTTGAAAAAATACCGGTCTCCGAACTGGGGAGTTTGGCAAAATCCTTATGCAACAGAAGATTATCCATCGGCGCAGACGGATTGATGGCGGTGGATTTTCCTGAGAAGGATTGCGATATTAAAATGCGATTTTACAACGCTGATGGAAGCCAGGGTGAAATGTGTGGCAACGGCGCCCGCTGCATTGCCCGTTATGCCTGGGAGAATAAGCTGGCAGGCGAGACGCAGAAAATCGATACCCCTTCGGGGATTATCTACGGCTGGCGTCTGGATTCTCACCTATACAAAATACAGCTGCCCGATATTACAGTAATGAATCCGAACTGTCATATAACCGTGCTAAATCGAGAGATTCAATATGCTTACGTTGAGCTGGGAGAACCGGGTCTACCGCATATTACGGTAAAAGTGGAGGGTTTGCGTTTCGCGGAAACAAACGAACTTCTCGAACTTGCCCGCACACTTCGCTATCATGCTGCATTTTTCAAAGGAACAAATGTGAATTTCTATGAGGTGATCGGAGAAAACCAAGCCCGCATAGTGACCTATGAGCGGGGAGTCGAAGATTTCACTCTGGCCTGCGGCACAGGGGCGGGGGCAACTGCGGCGGTACTCACCCATGGGGGTAAAGTAAGTGGGGATAACACAAAGATCAATGTTCCCGGCGGGGACTTATTTGTAACCGTAGTGAAAAAAGGAGGCAGGGTAAGGGAGCTTTATTTGACAGGTCACGCCTGCCTGGTTGCGGAAGGTGAGGTCTTGGAGTACGCATGATCTGTAGAACATATGAAGAGGTGCGAGGTGATTACGATGGATAAAAAACTGATTATTATCGGCGGTGGCCCCGGTGGATATGTTGCGGCAATAAGAGCTGCCCAGTTGGGCTTTCAAGTAACCATTATAGAAAAAGACAAGATCGGCGGAACCTGCTTGAACAGGGGATGCATCCCGACGAAGGCGCTGTATAAGAATGCGGAAACTCTAAACGCATTGCGGAATGTAAGTAATTTTGGAGTTGAGCTGTCTGACTACAGCTTTGATATGACCAAGGTGCAGTCCCGCAAGGAGGACATCGTAGAGAAGGTGCGCGCCGGTACCGAGCAGCTCTTGAAGGGTAATAAAATCCAAATCATAAAGGGAGAGGCCAGATTTCTGGACAGCAATACTCTTGAGGTGGTGTCGGAGGAAGGTGAAACCACTACTGAAAAGGCTGACCGGATTATTATCGCTACCGGCTCCTTTCCTTCCATCATGCCGGAACCCGGTATGGACTTGGCAAGGGTGATATCCAGCGATGAGGCACTGGACCTGGATTACGTTCCCAAAAAGATGGTGGTATATGGCGGGGGAGTAGTGGGTGTGGAATTTGCATGTATATTTGCATCCTACGGAACCGAAGTCACCATAATTAAATACAGACCGCGGTTAATACGGAGTTTGGATGAGGACCTCTCAAAGCGCCTTGCTTTTTTCTTTCGGAAAAAGAAGATACAATTTGATACAGGCGTAAAAATCAAAGAGGTTGTTGAAGCCGATGACGGGATTAGAATAATAACAGACACGGACAAAGGGATTAAAGAATACGCTTGTGACCTTTTGCTTAATGCAGCCGGAAGATCACCGAATATAGCCGGACTAAATTTGGAAGCTGCAGGGGTGGTCTTTGATGCTAAGGGCATCAAGGTTAATGACAACTATGAAACATCGACCCCGGGCATCTACGCCATTGGAGACGTTATCGGCGGACAAATGCTGGCCCATGTTGCATCGGAAGAAGGAAAGGTCTGCGTGGAAAAAATGAGCGGAAACAGTGCATCTGTAAACTACCATGCGGTGCCTTCCTGTGTTTTCTCCTTTCCGGAAGTCGCCACAGTGGGAATGACGGAAGAACAAGCAAAGGAAAGAAATGTAGATTATCTGGTTGGAAAATCCATATTTGCGGCCAACGGCAAAGCCATGACATTAGGTGAAACGGATGGGTTTATAAAGATAATTGCAGATAGAGCGACTCACAGAATCCTGGGAGTGCACATTATCGGACCACACGCCAGTGATCTGATTCCCGAAGGGACATTGGCAGTCCAACAAGGCCTTACAATCGAACAGATCGGTGAAACCATACATGCTCACCCGACACTCGCTGAAGCATTTTGGGAGGCGGTAATGGATGCGAAGAGAGAAGCCATTCATATTTTGCCCCATAAGTAGGTCCCGTCACCAACGGGCCAACCACCAACGGGCCTACCAACAAAGAGGCCAACCACCAGTTGCTCCGACACAGATTTTGGAGCAACTCTCCTTTTTTAGGGTTGACTGTGCAGAATTTCAAGTAGTATGTGAATTATTCGTGGTATATTGCATTTTATCACATACTACTTGAAATTCTGCACGGATTTCGTCGAAAGATGCCAGTAATCCACATACTACTTGAAATTCTGCACAGATGGGGGTGTGGACAAAGAAAGCAAAGGAGCAATTAAAAAAATAGGTTGACGCCTGTCTACCTTTGTAGTATCCTTAGGTAAACAGGTGTCTACTTATTGTTTTCAAAAGGGGTTACAAATATGAAACGAATCAATCTATCGGATGGGGAGTGGAATATCATGAATGTATTATGGGAAGCCGCTCCTCGAACCATTACCCAGCTTACGGCTGCTCTGAAAGAATCCACAGGCTGGAGCAAGAATACCATTATTACAATGCTTATCCGGATGGAATCCAAGGGAGCGGTAAGATACGAGCAGGGGGCGAAAGCAAAGCAATATTATCCTGCGGTGGAGCGTACGGAAACGGCGCTGGAGGAGACGGAAAACTTTCTTGACAAAGTCTATTCCGGCAGCTTAGGGCTGATGGTTAACACAATGGTTGAAAAAAACAGCTTATCAAAGAAAGAAATCGATGAACTATATGCCATATTAAAAAGGGCAGAGGAGGAAGGAAAATGATTGATACCATTATATCTTCGTCCGTGTTGATTTTGATCATACTGACCATAAGGTTTGTGTTTAAGGGGAAACTCAATCCAATGGTCCAGTACAGTCTTTGGAGCCTCGTGGCACTCAGGTTAGCGGTCTTTAACTTATTTGCCCTTAGCCCTGTAAAAAGTGCATTTAGTATAATGAATGCAGTAGGAAGTGCGGAAGCGACCATACGGGAAGCCTCTAATGTGGGGCAGGTCCTCGCAGGCCATGCAGAGGCAGAAGCAATTGATAATGCTGTACTAGTCATGGATAATGTGAAAACAGGTGTCATGGTCAGTGGCGAAGGAATTTCTGCAGCGGCGGCCATAGACTGGCAGCTTGTATTGATGATCATCTGGGCAGTAGGATCTATTGCTATCGTGTTATGGCTTACTCATGTGAACCGCAAGTTTGGTAAGAAGATTTTTGATAGCAGACAATTCCTAATGTCTGTAAGAGCAGATGAAAATGGGAAGCTTGTCGTTGACGAGAAAGGCCTAATTCATCCAGCTGCCAAAATTAAAGAAACAAAGTTGCTGTCAGTATATATAGTGGAAGGCCTGGATTCCCCCTGCCTCATGGGATACAAAGGGGAAACGGCTATCTATGTTCCTTCTCAGGTGGCTGCAGATCAGGAAAAGCTGCGTTTTGCCATCGCTCACGAGCTATGCCATTATTGGCACCATGACTTAGCCTGGGCCATTGTCAGAGGGGCGTTGCTTGCATTCTACTGGTTCAATCCACTAGTTTGGGTAGCTGCAATCATATCCAAAAGAGATTGCGAACTGGCCTGTGATTACAGCGTACTGAAAGAGATGGGAAAGAAAGATCGGTTGGCCTATGGAAGGACTCTAGTAGATTTAATAAGGCAAAGTGATCATAAGAGCGATGTTTTGCAAATGGCAACAACCATGTATGGCACTACAAATGGGATAAAGGAGCGAATTACTCTAATCGCAAAGAATCGGAAAATGAAGACTTCAACCTTAGTTGCGGCGCTGCTGATTGCTCTATTGGCAGTCGGCTGCACCTTCACCGCAGCCCCGGATGGCGGAGTGGAGGATTCCGGCAATGAGGTAATGATAGCGTCCAAGGCTCAATACGAGGAAGCCTACGGACTTGGATTCCCTGACTTCACAGAATTGGCCGCTACTTATCAAGCTCAAGCGGATGACAGTGCTGCCAGAAAAGAAATCATGGAAGATCCTGTAACCGCAGCTATAGCTCAGTTAAACCTGGTAAATGAAGAAGTGACAGGCACCTACCAAGACTCGTATGGGGAGCCACCGTTGGCCGTGGTTAAATTTGCATGGGAGGACGGGGAAGTTGAAGTTAATTTAATTCAGCCAACTTACATTGATGAGATTGGGGCCGAAAGACAGGCATCCGTCTGGATTGTAGTGAATGAAGACTCCGGGCACCTGGAACAGATCAGTGCATACATGAAAGAACAATCGGAAAAGACATTTTCCCCATATTATGAGCTGCTGGATTTCGTAATATCAAATTATCAGGAAGAGTTAGTGAATGGTAACACAGAGGCTATTTTCAACTATAAGATTGTTCATAAAAATTATGACAAAGATCCCGATACAGTTGGGTATATTAAAGAAGCAAAGGATAGCGGTAATATAAACTATCAACAGATGTATGATGAATACTTGCAGCCACAAGATATGAATTTTCATTTAAAAGTTGTAATTGACGAAAACGACTTCATGACCCTATACTCCAATATCTCACCGGTGGGAATTGAGTGGGAAGAAACAGGAATGTCTGATTTCATTCTTAAATAAGGAGATTGCCAGTAATGGGACAAATGGTAGTAACAGATTACAAAATAGAGGTTGATGTGTCTAAACCGCTTACTATCGCAGTAATCGCCGACCTTCACGATGGCAACTGGCAAGCAATTTATGAATCGGTGGGTTTACGAAAACCGAACATTATCGCCATTCCCGGTGACCTGATATCGACTACTTTGACCGACAATTGTATCTCTTTCCTGACTGCATGTGGCTCCATTGCCCCCACGTTTTACTCCATGGGTAACCACGAGACTCGGCTGGAGGCCGGAGATATGGTGGAGATCGGGAAAACCGGAGCGGTACTTCTGGATGATCATGCTGTAAAGGTGGGAGACATCACAGTCGGTGGATTGACCTCCGGATACAGGTTTCAGAGAGAGCATTTCCCACAAAAATACTCCGCCGGAGGGTATTCGCTCAATCCGGAGCCGGATTTGAACTGGCTGAAGGTATTCTCGGAATTGTCGGGTTTCAAGGTGCTTCTGTGTCATCATGCGGAATATTACCCCAGGTATATTAAGCAAACAGATATAGATCTCACACTGGCCGGCCATGCTCATGGAGGGCAGATTCGCCTGGGAAGCCAAGGGCTGTTTGCCCCGAACCAGGGTTTTTTCCCCAAGTGGACAGCGGGAGTTCACGAGGAGAGACTCGTAATCAGCAGAGGATTGGCAAACACTGCGGGATGGATTCCCCGCCTTGGAAATCCACCGGAGTTGGTGTATGTGATCATCGGAACTCCCCCAGACCATTCTCATAAAAGTTTCTAAAAAGCATTGACAGACACGAGAATAGATAGTAAACTTACTTTAGTTAGCATAAGCTAACTTGATTAGAAACGCGAATAGCAGTAGTGATTTCAAGGTGCAAAGCACCTTACTATTGAGGAAATCAATACAGAAGATAAAAAAGGAGGGGTTGACATGGAAAACATTATCGTATTGTCCATTGTGGTACTGGCGATTGCCGGCGCCCTCGCCAAAATCATTGTCGATAAAAAGAATGGTGTTAAGTGCTCAGGCTGTCCCCATAGTAAGACTTGCTCCAATAAGGATGCATGTGGCTCTTGATGTGAATGATGGTCCGTTTGGTGTGTCTGACAGGTCACTCCTTCTGTGTTTTGTGTTAATCTTCAGTTATTGTACCACAGCAATGTGTCAGAATTGTAACAACGATGTGTAAGAATATAAATAACATACAGGAACCGTCTCTAAGGTTTTTGGCTTATCACTCTATGTATTGGGTATTATTACTGTATCTCGGATAAGGAGGATATGCCCATGATTAAAATAGAGTTCTTTCACGACGTTATCTGTAGCTTTTGTTTTCCAATGTCTTCAAGAATGCGCCGGATTGTAAAGGAATATGACAATATCGAAATTAAACATCGTTCATTTGCCTTAGGATGGGAAGCCGAAGACTTTATACGTGGTTTTGGCTCACGGGAAGCAGTTAAGCCGGAAGTATTAAAGCATTGGGCCCACGCAAATGAAAATGACGATGAACACCGTTTCAATATCGACGGAATGCGCCAAACGGATTTTGATTTCCCTCTATCAAGACCCGGATTGAAAGCTGCAAAAGCAGCCGGCCTCACCGGTGGCGAGGATATGTACTGGGATGTATTCGATCAAATACAATACAAATTGTTCGTTGAAAATAAGAATATTGAGGATATTGACGTATTAGAAGAAGCAGTGAAGGAAACGAGCATCTCATTTGTTGACTGGAAAGCACAGTTTGAAACTGATGAAACCGAAAAAACTGTATTAGCGGACTTTCAGCTTGCACAAACCTATGGTGTTAAGAGTGTACCCACCCTCATTATTAATCAAAAATATGCGATTTCAGGTGCTCTATCACAAGAGGAGATTAAAGAAATGTTGGTCCGGATCTCAAAGGATGAAGAGATTCCCTTAAACATATTACAAACACTTCCACTCCGGGATACAACCGGTGCGTGTTCTATCGCTGACGGTAAATGGCAATGTGATTGAGTTCTAACTAGTAACATTTGAGGAGTAAGAACGCGTAAATGAAAGTTTAGGAGGAAAAAATGATAGAAATTAAAAAAGGGGCGAAAAGCTTTTACGTAGGAGACTCAGAAGAGAAACCATTGGCAGAAATGAGTTTTGTTCCATCAGGTGAAAAAATTATTAAAATTGAGCATACGAATGTATCAGATGAACTCAGCGGCCAGGGTGTCGGTAAGCTGTTGCTAAAGGAGCTTATAGATTGGGCAAGACAAGAAAACAAAAAGATAATACCCATCTGCCCTTATGCAAAAGCACAGATGGAGAAGAATAAAGAGTATCACGATATGTTTGAAGTATAGAGAAGAGGTTCTATTAATAAAGGGATTGAGCCGGCCTTGAATAAAACATAAGGATTCATTATAATAATAGGGGAAAGAGAAGAGGTGTGTATATGCAAGATATGTTGATGCTGGTGTATGTTCTTCATCGTTATGAGATGCTTGATAAGTTAATAAGGGAATTGAACAAAGCCGGAATCAAGGGGGCGACAGTGTTACATTCCAACGGAATGGCCCAAATTTTGAGCAAAGAGGATGATGTTCTGTTTGGCATATTGCGCTCGCACTTGAATAGCGGGCTGGAGGATAATCGTACGCTATTTATGGTTTTGAGCCGGGAGCAGGTACAAATTGTCCGTGAGACGATTGGCCGGGTGATTGGCCCGATAGATCAACCGGGTAATGGTGTGATGTTTGTTCTGCCGGTATTGTCGGTGGAAGGTATTACCCCATAAGGTATCTCGATTGCCGAAGAAGATAGTGTCGAAAATAAAGTAAAAGGAAGAATAATATGCCTCAGTTTAATATGCTCATGTATCTGGCTATCTTGTTACTTGCCGGTTTGTTGTTTGGACGGCTGGTCAAGCAAATCAAGTTGCCCAATGTAACCGGCTATCTGTTGGCCGGTCTGCTGCTTGGCCCTTACGTGTTGGGGGTCGTGCCGGCGGATTTGTTGGCCGGTTTCAGTATCATTTCGGATATTGCCCTAGCTTTCATTGCTTTTACCATAGGTTGTGAGCTTC
>JBAYOC010000003.1:0-17549 GCA_041678465.1 Anaerovoracaceae bacterium
ACGCGTTCTCCCCTGTTAACAAGCAACTCGGCTTCGATACAATCATCGCTCACCGAAGTGAGTCGACTGATGACAGCCTCACCTGCAACCACCTCTGTTGCCACGTGGAGTTGACCAAAGGGTCCCCATGCAAGAACGGTTTTCTTGCCCGTAGGAATGCTGTTAAAGTCATTATATGCTAATTTTCCGTTGATTACAATCTGAATCTTATCCTCAAGATGGATTACTTTCAATGCCCCGGTGTCCGAGGTGAGATAGATTTTCCTCTCAGCGCTGTTGATACCGGTAATGGTCCCTTGAATCGAATAGCTTTCACTGTCTATATCGAAGTCCGCCTCTGCAAGGGCATACACCCGATTGCATATAACCGCGAACTCCACCCGGCGGATAGCAGATTTGGGATTGAACTTCCCGGTGCTATCGCCAATCATGATTTTAGTGCGATTGACCAGGTCTACATAAACCCGGTTTTCATGGGAAATCTGATCCGCATCCGCGTAATCCAAAGCAGTAGCGGGCATCAATTTCTTACCGATTGCCTTTCCTGTCCAGCGAGCCACTTCCTCTCTGGCAGCGGGGACCGAATCCCCCACCGCAGTACGAAAGTCGTCCAACTCCCTTGCTTCCAATATGCCATGTTCCAGGCCGTAGGCAACGCATTCCAAAGCCCAAGAGGCGATTCCCGCATCCGAAAGCTCCCCTTCGTATTTTTGCAGCAACTCCCCGGCAAATGCGGGACCCATACCCGAATTCGTCACTGCTTTGTAGAGCATCTGCATGGACTCCTCTTTCGAAACCGAATTGTCGGGTCGAAACTGAAAACTGCCGTCCTCCAGGGGGTACCCGTTAACAATACCCAGTTCCGCAGAAAAGGAAACATAGGAGCGTCCCCAATGATCTTGAGGTACATCCGTAAAGTTTGGTATTGCAGCATGAACCGGTTCCGCGACTGCGGGAACCAGAAATGTAGCTATTAAAAGAAATGTCAAAAGAATGACCGAAATAGTTTTATTCATCAGTGTCCTCATCCTGCTCATTGTTCGGGTCTGTTTCCGTTCCCGGCTCCGGCTCCGGCTCCGGCTCTATGGAATAGATGGCTGTGATGACCTCTGCAATGCCCTTGCTGTCCGGATAAACAAAGTAGGGAGCCTCATCCTGAAGGGTGTTGGGCATCAGGTAGGTCTGGATTGACTCCGCTTTTACGCCTAGGCCTTTCGTGATGATCTTCGTAGCCGTTCCCATGTCTACATCGGATTCCACATTTCTCAGAATCACCTTGGCGATCTTGGGCAAGTCGAAACTCAGCATCTGCTTGAAAGCGGACTTCATAAACTCCTGCTGGGCCTTCACTCGGCCGATATCCCCTTCTCTGTAACCTGAGCGGTAACGGAGAAACTGTACTGCGTGCTCTCCGTCTAACACTTGCTGCCCCTCAGGAATATTGATATACAGTGGCGGTTTATCGGTAATATCCGTATATTTCATGTGAAAAGGTATATTCATGGGTACACCACCCATGGCTTCCACGATTTCCTCAACCCCTTCGTAGTCCACAACGGCATAGAAGTGGAGAGGCATACCCAATAGGATTTCGCTGACCACCATTGCCGTCTCCAAAGGTTCCTTTGTCTTCTGGTAAATGGAGTTGATTTTCAAAAAACCCGGGCTGTACTTATATTCTTCGCGATAATAATAGGTGTCTCTGGGAATGGATATGAGATCTACATGCTTTGCCTCGTAGTCAAAGCTGACTACCATGATGGTGTCGGCCAGGTTCTGATTGAAACCCATCAGGAGCACATTAACCCTGCTCTTGTCCTGAAAAGCTTCAAAAAAGATACTGTCCTCGTTGACCAGAGTAGGCATATCGTCCATCAGGTTCGTTTCCGTTTCACCAAAAATCGGCTTTTCCGCAACCTCCTTGACAGCCGTGCCTGCAGACACCATTACAGCCACCGCAATAAGGAATGTCGCCAAAAAATAGCCGACGAATGTGATGATATTTACTTTATTTGAATTGTCTGCAGCTTTTTTGCGCGCCTTTTTCATCAGAAGACAACCGTTCCTTCGTTTTAATCTAATTGCTCTTTGGTTTGAACCTTAAATAGAATCCCGACATTTATTTATTTTATACCACATTAACAGAAAAGGGAAGTATTATTCCTACAGTTCTTGCTCTTCGGGCTCTTCCTCCCGGACAGAATAGATTTCCATCAGCATTTCCTCTACCGCCGACTCGTCCACCCACCAGTAGGATGCTCCGTTCTTCGTGCCCGGATCACCGGGAGTCAGCCAGGTTTCAATGTCCTCGCCGGTAAGCCCTGTGGCCTTTCCCGCAATCTTCGCAGCCATGGACAAGGTTAAATCAGAGTCCACATTTTGAATTACTGTCTTTGCAGTTTTGGGCAAACTGAAGCCTAGCGCCTCCCGAAATGCGGACTTCATGAATTCCTGTTGTGCCTTGACTCGACCGATATCTCCATCGGGATAGCTGGGATAGCCTTTGCTTCCTTTGCGAAAGCGGAGAAATTCTTGTACGTTGCTGCTGTCAATTATGGTTGGCCCTTCCGGTATGTCGATATACAGGGGTGGCTCATCGGTGGGATCCTTATAGTGCATATGGAAGGGAATATCCATAGGTATGCCCCCTACAGAATCCACGACCTTGCCGATACCCTCGTAAGTGACAACGGCGTAATAGTGGATAGGCATTCCCAGAAGCACATCGCTGACGGCCCTGGCCGTCCCAACAGCTGTGCCCTTCCGGTAGATCGCGTTAATCTTCCGGGTGCTAGCAGAGGTGGCCTCCTCGCGGTCGTAGTAGGTGTCCCGGGGGATAGAAATCACATCTACACGCTGGTTCTTCATGTCATAGCTTCCCAGCATGATAGTATCGGAAAGCCCGTCATTTACGCCCAGAAGCAGAATATTAACCCGCTCCGAGTCGCGGAAAGCCTCAAAGAAAGGGCTCTGTGGATCCACGATTACATCCAGCTCATCCATCAGGCTTTCGGTCCCCTGAAATACGCGAACACCACCGAGCTTATCCAGCGAATAGGTGACGGGAGTAAGGATTACGGTGAAGATTGCTAGCCATATTAAAAATTGCTTGATAAATACTTTCATAAATGTGTCCCGTTATGTATGACGATGTTAAATGAAAATTGTTCCAATTAAATGGCAAACGAAACGTCCCCACTGTCACATTGATAAAATGGGACAAGGTGAAGCACCTTGTCCCACATCAAAGTATTCTAATTGATTTTACTCACTTACGCAAGTTCTATTTGTTATAATCGTAGAAGCCCACCTTGGTCTTACGGCCTAACTTCCCTCCGCGAACCATTTTCTTCAGCAGGGGGTGAGGTCTGTATTTCGAATCGCCAAACTCGCTGTACAGAACTTCCATGATGGCCAGACATACGTCCAATCCTACCAGATCGCCTAATGCCAATGGGCCGATTGGGTGGTTGGCACCCAGCTTCATGGCCTCGTCGATATCTTCAGCCTTGGCAACGCCGTCAGCTAAAATACCGATAGCCTCGTTGATCATGGGAATCAGGATACGGTTGACTACAAATCCCGGCGCTTCCGCTACTTGAACCGGAGTCTTCCCAAGCTTTTCCGTCAGCTGTATAATGGTTTCTTTTGTCTCCTCAGAGGTTGCCAGACCTTTGATAATTTCAACCAACTTCATCATGGGAACGGGATTGAAGAAATGCATACCGATGATTTTGTCCGGACGGTTGGTTGCTGCTGCAATCTCTGTGATGGAGAGGGACGAAGTATTGGTTGCAATGATGGCTTCCGGCTTGCAAAGTGCATCCAACTCTGCGAAAAGAGCTTTTTTTGCTTCCATATCTTCGGTAGCAGCTTCGATGATCAGATCCGCATCCTTTATGATGGCAATATCCGTTGATCCCTGAATCCGGCTCATTACGTCTGCCTTCTGCTCAGCGTTGATTTTTTCTTTAGCGATTAACCTGTCTAAGTTTTTTTCTACTGTAGCAATCCCCTTATCTACAGATGTCTGTCTTCTTGCTCTTAGAACGACTTCGTAGCCGCTCTGCGCCAATACCTGAATGATACCGGCACCCATGGTACCTGTTCCTAATACGCCGATTTTTTTCATAACGTTCCTCCTGTTTTGTTTTGTGTGCGGGGTGCACTGCGCCACCCCTACGTTTTGTGTGCGGGGTGCACTGCGCCACCCCTGCGTTTTGTGTGCGGGGTGCACTGTGCCACCCCTACCTGCCTTTAAACTCCGGTTTTCTCTTCTCTAAAAATGCGCTCATGCCCTCTTTCTGATCGGCAGTTTCAAAGCACTTTGCAAAGAGTTTCGTCTCAACTTCCATGGCCTGATCCATATCGCTTTGTTCCAGACCGTCTACGATAGCCTTCTTGGAATAGGCCACCGCAAGGGGCCCGTTCTTTGCAATTTTCTCAGCAAGAGCATAGGCCTCCTCCATCAAAGTTTCCTGGGGAACGACCCTGTTGACCAGACCGATGGCTGCTGCGTCGTCGGCACCGATGATATCAGCTGTCAAAATCAGCTCCATAGCCTTGGCCTTACCCACGAGACGTGGCAGTCTCTGCGTGCCAGAATAGCCCGGCGTAATTCCCAGACCCACCTCAGGTTGGCCGAACTTGGCCCTGGTTCCGGCTATGCGTATGTCACAAGCCATGGCCAACTCGCAGCCACCCCCCAGAGCATACCCGTTAACCGCTGCAATAACAGGCTTATCCATGGTTTCAATCTTTCGGAAAACCTTACGACCCAAGAGACCCCACTCGTAACCGCCTCTTACGTCTAAAGGCTGCATTCCCGCAATATCAGCCCCTGCTACAAAAGCCTTGCCTTCTCCGGTAATAATGATTACCCGAACATCCGAATCCATACCTACAGCATCCAGCGCTGTGTCTAATTCGGTCAACACTTGCTCGTTCAGCGAGTTCATCGCTTCCGGCCGGTCAATCCGAATCAGTCCTACAGGCGCTTTCTTCTCAATTCGTACCATCGTCATGTCTTCTTCCTTCCTTTACAAAATCTTCCGCATCTCCGCCTTGTAATCCTCCACTCCGGGCTGGTCAAAGGGGTTCACCCCGGACAAATACCCGGAAAGAGCACAAGCCCTCTCAAAAAAGTATACCATTTGTCCAAAATAACGGGAAGTCATTCTCGGTATTTTTATCTTTATCATGGGAATCCCGGCTTTTCCGTGAGCCGCCATCACCCCTTCTACCGCGGCGCGGTTGACTTGGTTCATACTCCGCCCCGCAAGGACTTTCCCTACACTTTCAGGAACGGTGATATCCAATGGTGGTTCCTCTATATTCAATATGGTCTCAAAGAAAATCTGGTTGCCGTCTTGTAGGAACTGCCCCATGGAATGGAGGTCCGTACTGAATTGCAGTGCCGCGGGGAAAATCCCTTTTCCCTGCTTCCCCTCACTTTCGCCGAATAGCTGTTTCAGCCATTCAGAGAAATAAAATAGCCGGGGTTCGTAGCTTTCAAAGACCTCGATGACCTTTCCCTCCGCTAACAGCAGATTGCGTGCCGCCGCATACCCGGCAGCTCCATCCTCTTCAAAGGGAAATGGCCCCATCATCTCTGCAGCTCCGGAAAGCATTGCATCCACATCGATGCCCGCAACGGCAATGGGCAGAAGCCCAACGGCAGTCAACACGGAATAACGTCCGCCGATATCATCGGGAACCACAAAGCTCTCATAGCCCTCCCGGTCTGCCTCCTCACGGAGGACTCCCCGGTTCTGATCCGTCACCGCATAAATCCGCCTGCATGCCTCTTCTTTCCCGTATTTCTGAATCAGCATTTCCTTCAACAACGCAAAGGCGATGCTGGGTTCAGTAGTGGTCCCAGATTTGGAAATAACGCAGAGACAAACTTCCTTATCCGCAAGCTCCTCCATCAGTTCAACGTGATAGGGGCCGCTGATGTTCTGGCCGGCATAATAAATGACAGGCCCGGCTCCCTTTTTGCCGAGCATTTCAATGGCAGCTCTGGCACCTAAATAGGAGCCTCCGATACCGATTATTACAAAAGCATCGCATTTGTTTCGAATGGCAACCGCAGCCTCTTTGATCCTTTGAATTTCCTTCCGGTTGAACTCAGCGGGAAGCCGAACCCAGCCGGTAAAGTCCTCTCTGCCGGAATCCAGGCGTTTTTGTCCGTCGGACAGTTGGCTTTGCTTACTTTTCAGTTGCTCCACCGTCAATGTAGAAGTGCTGAAGTCTGCGGAGATAAGCATTTCCATTGATTTGACCTCCTTATGATCTCTTTCTTATGCATCGGGAAAGATATCTTCCATATACCGAATATCCCGGTTAAATCCTTCTCCATTGCCGTTAGTATAATTCGGAACCAGGGTGCGGATCCATTTTTTCACCTCTTCATCGCAGCTATGGCATGCATAGATAATCTCATCTCCCAGCGCATCCTCGCCCCGCCTGAGAAGCTCCGCAAGAGCAGGAGTTGCCGGCACAGGATGCCCAATGAAAATGCTGCCGTGGGAGGTACGCTCCAAGCCTTCTTCATCCAACAACAGCTCTTCATACAGCTTTTCCCCCGGCCGAAGGCCTGTAAACACGATATCAATGTCTGTGTAGGGAGTGTAGCCGGAAAGCTGGATTAGATTTTCCGCCAGATCCTTAATCTTCATGGATTCTCCCATATCCAAAATAAAGATCTCACCTCCTGCAGCCATAGCACCGGTCTGTATCACCAATTGCACCGCCTCGGGGATGGTCATGAAATAACGGGTAACCTCTCGATGGGTAACCGTCACAGGCCCCCCTTGCTCTATTTGTCTGCGGAATAAGGGCAGTACACTTCCGTTGCTACCTAATACATTGCCAAACCGGACAGCCGAGAAACTGGTCAGTGAGGTCTTACTCTTTTCCTGCATCAGCATTTCCGAAATGCGCTTTGTAGCGCCCATTACGTTTGTTGGATTAACGGCTTTGTCCGTAGAGATGAGGATAAACTTCTCAACGGCAAATTCATCCGAGAGGTTGATCACATTATCCGTACCGATGACGTTGTTGATCAAAGCTTCCCGTGGGTTCATTTCCATCAGAGGTACATGCTTGTGGGCTGCAGCATGAAATACCACATGGGGCTGGTGATTTCTAAAAACCCGGTCCATAATCTTTCGGTTCTGCACAGAGGTAATTACCGGCACGAAATCAAGTTCCGGGTGGGATCTTTGCAGCTCTACACTCAATTCATAAAGGCTGTTTTCATAGATGTCCAAGGCCACCAGTTTTCGAGGCCCTATTTTTGACACCTGTCTGCAGAGCTCCGAGCCGATGGACCCCCCCGCTCCCGTTACGAGAACCGCCTTGTCCCCTATGTAACTGTTGATCGCCTGTATGTCAAGCGATACCGGTTCCCGGCCCAGCAGGTCCTCAATGTTGACTCTCCTCAGCTTGTTGATGCTCACCTTTCCATCAATTAGATCTATGTATGCCGGAAGAATGTTGGTCTTACAACCGGTCTTGCCACAAATATTGGTGATTGCCTGGACGGCTTTCCTGGTCCCTGAAGGGATGGCTATAATAATTTCATCAACCTTATATTTTTTCACTAATGCCGGAATGGCATCCCGGTTGCCTAAAACCTTTTTGCCTGCAATCCTGGTTCCCAGCTTGTCCGGATCATCATCCACAACGGCGACAACGTTCTTATTCGACTGTGGGTTGCCACGGATTTCTTTGACCATACTGGCTCCCGCATCCCCTGCGCCGACAATAAGCACTCTGGAAGGCGCCTTAACAGAAGTGCCTCCATGAAGTATCCGCCCAGGCAGTCGCCTGATATCTCCTGAGTGGCGAACGCTTCGCAACATCCGGTAACCGATCCTGGAGCCACCCAGAAAGAGAATATCAAAGGCCAAGGTCATTAGATAGACGCTCCTGGGAAGCATCTGCTCAAAGTACAGCATTACCAGTACGACAGATGAAAAGTCAATAATGGCTGCCACGCAGACCCGGAAGACCTCATGGGTTCCGGCATATTTCCAAAGGCTGCTGTACAGACCCATGGCTCCATTTACCGCAATCTTAATCACAGTGATAAAAACAGCCCAATTTGCATAGACAGTTAAGTACCTTCCAAACTCATCGGAATGTACCACAAAGTCAAATCGGAGCAGCAGAGCGAAGATAAATGCCAAGTTAATAAGAATAATGTCTGCGAAAACAAGGATGCCAATTATAGAATATTTCTTCATATATATCCTCATTTTATGTAATATTTTGCCGCGTCTCTAGTCAAAGTTCAAAGATACCCACACCTCCGGGATTTTCCCAGAGGTGCTATCTAAGTTAATAATACTATTATTTCCCTGTTTACGCAACCCCCTAATGGTTGTCTAAGGGCTTTACAGCAGGGCCGCTGATCACTTCTCCGTCAATATCAAACCGGGAACCGTGGCAGGGGCAATCCCAGCTCCGTTCCTCCGGATTCCAGGCAAGCTGACAACCCATGTGACGGCATTTTGCCAATACTACGTGGAGTGCGCTCTGCTCATCCCGAAACACGCCTACTTTCTCTCCTTTGTATTCCACCACGCCTCCATGGCCCGGTTGAACGGCAGCCGCTTCTTCCTCCGGCATTGAGAAGATTTCCCTTAGAAGACCGCTTCCGATGGTTTTTACATCATCCCAGAGCCCCTCAGAAGATGTGGGTTTTGTAAACCGGTGGGGTGAAAAGACTTCGCCACCCTCTGCAGCAATCTCGTAAGGTTTTTGTGCGATCATGGAAGAAATGATATCCGCAGCGATCATAGAACTGGTCATACCCCACTTCTGGAACCCTGTGGCGATGTACCAATTGGGACGATCGGAAGCATAGCGCCCGATATAGGGAACCCCGTCCAGAGGCATGCAATCCTGAGTTGACCAGGCATAGCGTTCCCTTGCATTGGGGAACCATCTCTGCGCTGCCTCCCGCAGGGTTTGATAGGTTCCGCCTTTCTCATTCTCCCCTGTTCTGTGGCTGCCTCCGGCCAAAAGCAACAGATCTTCGTAGTTTCGGAAAGACCAACCCTCCTTGTCTATTCCAATATAATGTCCGTTCACTTGCGGGCAACCGGACAAGGCCAGGATATAGGCTCTTTCCTGATATAGACGTGCGAAATAGTAGCCCGGCATAATCAAAAATGGATAATGACAGGCGAATATTACATGGCGTGCAGATATTTTCCCTTTGCTAGTTATCACAAGGCTTTTCTCTAATTTCTGAGAAGCTGTAGCGCTTCCCGTCAGTTGCACGTCAAGCACTCTTGTATTTTCATAAATTCTAAGCCCTTCCGCCATTGACTTCAGAAACAGCAGAGGATGATATTGAGCCTGACCATGAAATAGCAGAGCCGCTTCTGCTGAAAAAGGGAGACCCCAACCCTTATCTGCCGTCAAATCGCCTTTCTCCAGAAACGTATTTGGGATCCCAAGCTTTGTCGCCGCACGGGCTTCCTTCTGCAGCTCTTTTGCTTTGTCCTCTTTTGTGGTATACAGGCTGGCGTTTTTTTCTTCCAGCCTGCATTCGATGGCTCTTTCCTGAACCAACTGACGGAAAAAGGCAATGGCTCGTTGATTAGCGGCCGCGTACTGCAGGGCTTTCTCCATCCCCAGATCGGTAATCAGCCGGTCATAGATCATATCATGCTGAGATGTAAGCTTAGCCGTGGTATAACCGGTGGTGCCTCTTCCGATTCGATCGGCCTCCAGCACAATCGTATCAATCCCCTTGGCCTTCAACATATTTGCGGTCAGAATGCCCGCCAACCCCGCGCCGATGACTACTGCATCAACTTCTGTGAATTCCTCCTGCAAGGATTCTCTTTTCTCAATTTCGCAAGTGGCGGTCCACAAGGATTCTCTTTTTTCCATAATTGTCCTCACCTCCGCCCATAGGTTTTCCATTTCCCGCCGGTTCTATGCCCCATATGGGAACGCACCCGTTCTTCTCTGCATATACTGGATGTGACAGCGAAGGGAGGTTGGTAATATGCCTATAATCCCATTCATTATAGGTGTCGCAGTGGGCCATTGCTGCGGCGATTCAAACAGAAGAAGCCGATGCTGCGCCAGACGCCGTTGTTGCTGCTAAAGCAGTTTAAATAAAAGGAGCACCACACGTGCTCCTTTTCAATATTTGCTGAACCAATCACTATTCTATTTTTCAGGATTCATTAGGGTTTCGGAAGCAGGGGGTTCCGTTGCTGTCTCAGAGGCCGCTGTCTCAGGCGCTACGGCCTTTGCGACCGCTTGCTCCAGTTTGCCCTTAAGCGTCTGGTTTTCGTTCTGCAAAGAGGTTATGGTTTTCTTATCGTTACGGATACCGGCTTTTAGCTTCATCTGCTTGACCAGGCTCAACAAGAGCACGGCAATGGCTCCAAAAATAGCAGACACCAATATGATCAATGCCTGAGAAATGCTCACTTTCCAAGCCAGAAAATTAACCTCCACCGCCGCTGCGTTCTGAATAGCGAACACTGCCACGACTAGAGCAAAGATCAGTGACAAAACAAACTTCCAACTCATTTCTCCAACCTCTCATTCTTATGCATTTGTACTACTAATACCCAGGTAGCGTCCGTTTATTCATGGCAGTTATAATTGACCGGGAGTATCGGATGGATCCGTTGAATCCGGCAAATCGGAAGATTCATCAGGTGAGGAGTCCTGGATTGGCGACCGGTCAAATTTAATTGTATAGTCTTTTGTTTTCAGGCCATCCATGGATAGAATGGTGAAGGTAAGTTCTCTGGTGGTATCGTTCAGCGGTATAAAAATCTCATCCCCTGAATTTTTCTGGGTACCGGCTATAGCAATCTTTGCACCGTAGTCTGCTGTGTTGATGACCAGTTTTACTGTTACAGGATCCGCGCTGATTGCGAAGGATGCTCCAGAAGAAGGATCGTATTCCACACCGTTAATATACATGTTGGATATCTCAACGCTGCCCGCTGCCTTGACCTTAAACTTATACGTTTTATTTCTGGTCTTTCCATCCTCTTGCACGATTACTTCTACGTCCGCCTCCCCATTGATCAGAGCAATGGTGTTTCCAGACTCAACCCTGTTGTTTTTTATAGTCAAGCTACCCACGAAGAAATCTGCGTTGGCTACCGCTTCCACATCTATAGAAGTGGTCCCATTGGCGACAATAATTGTGCCATAGTCGGTCTTATCCGGGCTGAATCCGGTAAGCACATTGGATGATCCCGTATCAGGGATCACTGTCAGCGACTTCAGCTTCAAAGGTTCTGTCGTGACAGCGGCGTTAATAATCGGCGAAACATTGTTGTTTCCATCGTACAGTACCGCGTAGACCTTATAAGCCGTATCCCTCGTAATACTCCCACCGGAGAATTTCAAGGTTGTTGCGTTGGAAGCCGTTGCAGATACATTGACCGCTGCAATCGCGTTGTTTCCCGCTGCATCCTTTCCATCCCGGATCTGTGCCGCCGAGGGTGCGTTAGTGACGACGCTTGGCAGTAGCACCGCATAAATGCGTCCGCTTACGTTGGGAGTCACCTTCAGGTCCACCGCTGTTTCGTAAGGCACCGTGCTGACGTTGCTCAGCACAGGATTTCCCGCTGTGGTCCAGCTCACACTGGAAGCAGGCACATTCTCTCCGCTGGCTGTTTTCAAGGTAGAGGATCGAATCCCTATTGTGTATTTCGTATTCAGCGCCAGACTATAGTCAGCGTCCAGCGTGACGGTGATTCGGGTCTTTGCACTGTTGATAGAAACGGTGTAATCGTTGGTGCTTACAGTGTTTCTCCCTATTTGGAACAAAACTACGTTGCTCCTTAGATAACTGTCACTCGTGGAAAGGGTGCTTCCATTGTACCGTTTCACACCTTCCGAAAAATAAATGGTAAAGCTCTTGCTGTTCACTGCTACATTCGTGCTGCCGTTTGTGGGTGAATAGGTCACAGCCAGCTTCTCCGTATTGGTCCCGGTGTTGAAGTAGGAGGTCTCTCCTTCGTTCTCCTCACCGTTGGAATCAATCATTGTCCCGGCCTTTACCACGATGTAGTACCGTGTGCTTTCATCCAGAAGCTCGGAAGGCGTCAGGGTCATCACCGTTTTAGCAGAGTTGATAGACCCGGTATAGGCAACCCTGCTCCCGGTGGTAGAGCCTTTTCGAATCGTTACAATGTCCTGTATCTCTGCGTTGGTAATAGAACTTCCATCGTCCTCCCGCATGGCGGAATTATAAGTTATGGTAATTTTGGTGTCCAGATAGACCTTTGTTTTGCCTCGTGCAGGACTAAATGTCATGGTCAGTTCTGGATCATTGTGGGAAGGGGTTTCTCCACCGGAGCGGATGGACCACCTTCTGGGTTTGGTCTCGTAGGTCACGCCTTTTGCATAGACCTGCATATCGGAAATGGTACCTGTTCCGTGAAAATAGGATTCGCCGTAAACGTTCGCCTGGCTAATCGTAGCCTTGCTCTCCACGGTAATGTCAGATCTCCGCCCGGCACTGTTCACGTCCAGTGTAGTGATGGTTCCCGAAAGCAGTTGCAGGTCGGAAGATGAGCCATCCAGTGAGACATAGGGGAAGGTTCCTTGCAGGGTTCCGGATGACGAAGAAGTAAAGCTGACCCGTTCAAATCCGGTTCCGAAAGCGCCTCCTGAGAGGCTGGAAGTCTGAAGGGCAAAGTCTTGGGAACACTGGGTGTTCAAAATCACAGTCTCCCCTTTTGCAAGTAGCCGGACTGGATCGGCGGACCGGTTTATAACCGCATCGGCCACACGGGAATTGTTAATTGTCACCGTGTCTTCTCCGCCTCCCTGAACGATGAGTTTGCCCAGGATGACACAGTTGTCTATCGTCGCATCTCCATCGTCCAGATCTTTATGAATCGTGACATTGTTGGAATAGATTCTGCCTGTAAGCTTGGTCCCGTCCTTTTTGACCACGGGGTCCGTGGAGACGATGGTTTCCTTTGCTATGATATCGCTGATAATCTTTGCGGCTTGGGCCCGTGTCAGGGAATCCAAAGGATGTATTTTTCCATCGGTGTATCCCGATATGTAGCCCTTTCCGCTCACTTTGGACATTGCCGTGTATGCCCAGTCGGAAATGGATCTGTAGTCCCCGTAACGGTTCAGGTTTGTGCTGTAACCGTAGGTAGGTATGATTCTCGCCAGCATCACTGCGGCCTCCTGGCGGGTGATCTTGTAGTTGGGACGGAAGGTTCCATCGTCAAATCCGCTGACAAAGCCGGCTGTTACAGCCTTAGACACATCGGCATAATACCAGGCTCCGGAGGGAACATCATTGAAACGGGTGTTTCCCGTAGCGGTGTTTCCTAAGGCTCGGTTTACCATGCTGATAAATTCTGCTCTTGAGACCTTTTCGTCAGGAAGAAATCTTCCATCGGTATAGCCTTTGATAATCCCCTGCGCCACTGCCGTTTCAATATATTGTTCAGCCCAGTGACCTCTGATGTCTTTGAAACTGGAAGCTCCGTAGCTTTCCATGGGCAGAAACAGCCCAAATAGTAAAGCACCGGAAAGCAACAGACAGCTCAGTTTCCTATAAATCTTGTTTCCCAAAATATCTCCCCCCCTAATTTATCTTAAACCTGTGACGATAAAACTTTAACATATGTTTCAATTCTATCTCATTTAATTCCAAAAATCCATAATCATTAACGTTCTACTGATAAAAGCCTCATAGGCAGAAACCTCCGACCATGCTCGCCCGCATGAATCCGGAGGTTTCCCAAAACTAGCCTTATGTATATCAAAGTCTGTGTCAATTGTTCTGCTTATTTTTTTCTCCGTTACCTTTTCCGGATTCATTTTCTTTTTCTTCGTTCTTTTCCTTTACTTCCTTCTTTTCTTTTTCCTTATTGGAATTATTCCAATCGGGTGTTTCCCCCGGGTCTTTTCCTTTGCCGCTCTTTACACCTTTTGGCTGATCTCCGTCATCCTTGTCGATGGCATCTTCCTCATCGTCCTGCTCTTTGTCCTTATCTTTTCGGTCTGCCTTTTCCTGTTCCTTTAAGGCTTTTTTGTTTTCCTTGATGAGCTTGTTGATATCTTTCACCGGTTTATCCAGCCATTCTTCGATCACGATATCCTCAGGGTCCGGGGAACTTTTAACCAGTTTCTCCACGAGGTTGAGTTTGCCCGGTGTGACTCCTAATTTTTCCGCCTCTTTTACCCGTTCCAAACCCACTGCTTCCGCCTCCACTGCAGCAGTTTTTCCTTCTTCATCAATACACTCACGGACACTTGCTTCCAGTCTAATTGCCAGTTTTTCCGCCTTGGCTTGATTCTCTCCGGATGTGGTAATGATTACGCCACCGTTTTTGTCATTCGTTATGTAATTTCCCTCAATCAACTTATCCGTTAACTGCTCCATGGCCTTTTCAATAGCCATGTGCTTTAGGGATATGGAGGATAGCAGCTCCACTCCGTCATCGTTCACCGCTTTTACATCCACTACTCTGTCGAAGATATTGATTGCAATCTCAACAGAGGGGTTGACATCGACGCTAATATAGGCGTCTGGAGTAGTATAGGCGAAGGCTCCCGTCACAAATAGAACAAAAGCCGCGGCAACTCCGGCCCCCCACCGGAGAAGCCCGGGACGAATGCGGGGTCTTTCCCGTAAGATAACTTCTTCGCCTATGCGATACGTTCGGTCCTTAATTCCCCTAATTTCGCCATTTTCAGTCAGTAATGAGGCCATCCCTTCTTTAATATCTACAACAATCCCCTTCATTTAGTACATCTCCTTTTTTATATAAGCCATATATGTACACAGTACGGGATAGTCTCCGGATACGATCTCCGCTGCTGCTATTATGTATTTTCTATGGCGTTCCAGAATTTTTCGGGGTACTTTTGTATTTTTTTCTATCTCCGCGATGGGAAGTATCTTGAAAGATTTCATACGGTGCATCAAGTGGGGATGGTCCACAAGGCATATCACAGCCCGGGCACAAGCAGTCTTGGTCTTTTTCGCCTTCGGTGATACGGATATCAAATCCATAAAACGAATGCCATATTTGTCTAGCACCTGAGAAATGGCCTCTATTTCCCATCTTGCACTATCTTCCACTTCCAAGGCGGTCTTGTCCACAACTTGGCGAGACAGGGAAAAATCTCCTTCCTCCCAATTCGTTTCACTGCTGAAACACAGGGGATCCACAAGCAATTCCGGCGTTTCACGGGACTTCTTCCTGATAAAGTCATAGATCCTTCTCTTAATTACCATCTCGGAAAATGGAATGAAACTCCCTTTCTCCGGATCATAGGAATTGATTGCCTCATTGAAGGCAAAAAATGCAACGGACCAAACATCATCGCTCTTTGTGATGTATTGATTCGTTGTCTTGTATGCTGTTTTCAATACGAAGCTTTCGAAGCGAAAAAGAAACTCCTCGCGATAAGCCTTTTCAACCTTTGCCCTTATGGCATCTCTATCTATTTCTCTCATCAAAAATTCCTCAGTAAAGATATTCGGCTGAAGAAGACTTTTTTTCGGGGTACTTTCAAAACCTCTTCTTATAAAACAGATACGCCAGAGCCACGGCCAATACCATGAGGATAGCTAAGGCAATCCTTCCATAGACATCCATGTAGTCCGAGATTCTCTCCCAGGACGCGCCTGCCAGAGAGCCGACATACACGAGCACGAAGTTCCAAATAACCGTTCCTGCCCCGGTGAGTAGAAAGAACTTTCCCATATTCATGCGGGATATTCCTGCGGGAATGGAGATCAGGCTACGCACGATGGGAATAAACCGACAGAAAAACACAGTGAAAGTGCCTTTTCGTGAAAACCAGCCTACGGCACGGTCCACGTCGTTGGGGTTGAAATGCAACAACTCCCCAAGTGGGCCATTCAGCCAATGCTGAAGTCTTTGGGGATTGAGCCATCTGCCAATTCCATAAAGTACTGTAGCTCCGGCCAAGGCTCCTGCGGTGGCGGAACCAACCACACCCAATAGACTCATGGAGGTAAAGGTCGTCAGAAACCCTCCAAACGTCAAAATGACCTCCGAGGGAATTGGCGGGAATATAGTCTCTATTGCGATAAGCAATGCAACACCCGCATATCCGAACTGATTTACGAACTCTATCATCCATTCCTGCATAGTATCACCTTATATTATTATTAAGAATACGTCGGGAAATGTCAAGCACAGCCACGGGGACAGACCCTTTGGCTGCATTTGCCCCCACGGGGACAGACCCTCTGGTTGAATTTGCCCCCACGGGGTCTGTCCCTCTGGTTGAATTTGCCCCCACGGGGTCTGTCCCTCTGGTTGAATCACACCTATCTGACCCCATTTGCTCAAATTTACAACTCATACGGTAATATTTGAATTTTAGAGCTAATTCTGTGCAAATTTTCAACTAGTACGTCTAATATTTCAATTTTCGAGCAAAATTCGTGCAAATTTTCAACTAGTACGGTGATATTTGAAATAAATCTACGTACTACTTGATTTTTTGCACTCTCGTGGATGCGTGGATGCGGACATTATCTTAGGATGGTTAACCAGCAAATCCAAATCGATCAAGACCTTTTGCTTCAATCTATCGGATTCATGCTATGGTCTGCTTAACAAATGACATCGGGTCGTGAGCGGTAACTTGGTTATTCTTTCTCAAATTTTTGTAAGATGTTCACCGCTGCCCCAGTCAAAACCAGCACAATACCGAAGATTGCGGGTGCTCCTAAGGGTTCTTTCAGGATGATAACAGCTAAGATCGGCGCAATGGCCGCTTTCACAAGAAATGTTATAGATCCTGTTGTAGCATTCGAAAGCGAAATTGCCTGGAAATAGAACAGATAAGCCAACCCGGTAACAAAAACACTCAAATACAGAACCAGGAACACGTTATCCGGCCAGATTCCCATAATCACGGGCTTATCCAAAATCCACAGAATTGCCAACAACACCAGAGATCCGAAGATAAAACTAATTGAGGTCTGAGGAATAGCCCCGATTTTCTTTATACTGATCTTTCCCAGAACGCTGTAGAGACCAAAGATTGCCGCGCCTCCCAAGACCATCAGAACCCCTTGAACTGTGTTGCCTTCTTGCATGTTAAAGGGGTTCACCATAAAGAAAATTCCCGTCAAACTCAGGAACAAAGCTACCACATTTTTCCAGTTCATCTTTTCATGAATGAGAATATGAGCGAAGAACATCGTAAACAGAGGATTTACACACATGATAACGGCAGCTGTAGCGGCGTTTGACCTCATGACGCCCAGTTGAAAAAGTACCATACTCATGGGAATACATACAATGCCCAAAAGGAGTAAGTACAAATAATCCTTCACACTGATTCGAAGTTGCCTACGCTTTATTTCAGATACTGCAAATGGCAACAACATTAACCTCCCACCATAAAACGCAAAAAAGTGAGCTGAAACTCGTCCATCTCGTTTCCGGCAAGCTTAAGGGAAACTTCCATTGTCCCAAAGAAAAATGCGGCTAAAAATATGTACAATGTTATTTTTTCATCTATGTTTCTAT
>JBAYOC010000004.1:0-14813 GCA_041678465.1 Anaerovoracaceae bacterium
CTGCCGAAAGCGGTGCAAAGATGGGTCATAAGAGCCATTAGAATACATATGGCCAGTATTTGGATGCCTAAAGATATGCTGGATGTGAGCTCGTTGAAGAAAAACTCTGCGACAGACCCGGTTACGCCGTCTATATCGAAGAGTGGTTCGCCATTTATGAGACGGGAAATAATATCCGATACGCGCAGATCAGACATCCCGAAGACATTGCTCCTTCCCGCCAGTTCCTCCAGAGCTTCTATATCCATAGCTTCCAGTTGTTCGTTAATGATGTTTTTGTAATCCATTGGTATCCTAACCCTTCAGCAGTTTTGTTAAAGTCTCCAGCACAGACATCATTACCGGTACGGCGATGTAAAATATGATTACCTTGCCCGCCAACTCAACCTTTCCCCCGATAGCCTCCTCCCCGGCATCCTTGCAAACCTGTGCCACAAAATCAGCAATATAGGCAACCGCCAACACTTTTAACAGAATAGGAAAAAACGCTTTTCCGTAGCTTACATTCTCGTAAACGGTGCCCAAAAAATCAAAGACGGAAACCAGCTGATACAATATGAAACCAAAAATGATTAAGACAGTAGCTATGACGATATAGAGTGCAAACTCAGGTTTATATTCACGTATTAAGGATGCTGTGATTACTCCGCATAATGCAATGGAGGCAATTTGAAAAATATCCATATCGCTCACTAAAACTCGAACATGGTCTTCACAGCTATAAAGAAATCATTGACCATCTGTATGATAATGACGAGTACTATGATGATACCTGCAAGAGTAGTCATCATGGCCTGATCCTCCCGCCCTGCTTTTATCAACACTTGATTCAGCACTGCCACGATAATTCCGATGGCTGCGATTTTGAAAATGATATCCACATCAAAATTCATCTTCTTCTCCTCTTACAGCAACATGATGACTGCCAGTACCCCCGATGAGGTTCCAAGAGTACGGTAGATCCTGCCCTTCGTCCTTCGCACTTCATCCGCATCTTTTCTCTGTTTCTCCAATCCCTTGAACAGGTGGGCAAACATTGCCTGCTGGTTTGCCATGTCCGTCTTTCCCAGTTCAATGCCCGCCTGGGAGAGGATTAAGCGGTCTTCTCTAGAGAGCGCGCTCTCACCGTATACCTCATCCACCGCTTGCTTCCAGCTTTCATAAAGATCATACCGATCCTCCTTCTTCAACAAACGGCACACAGTGCTGAGAAAATCCGAAGCCTTTCCTGTTGTGCGATGTGCCATCCGTTCCATCAAATCCGGCAGAGGGTCACTTCGATACTCCATTTCTGCCTGCATGATTTTGAGAATCAGCAACAGCTCATCGAGATGTATGACGCGGTTTTCATATGGCCTCGCTGCCAGATATCCGACCCCTATACCTGCGATTAATATAGTTATACATAAGATAAAATCCAACATTGTGGCCTCCGTAATATATATATATTCCTGGGACAAGAATCTATTCGGACGAGTTTATGCGACGATTTTTTTCATCGGTGACTGCCATGATTGTCCCTATCTTCGGTTGATTGGAAAGGTAGACATATCTCTTGAAAACCCCTGTCGATACCAGGTTGCCGATAGACGAACGCAACAGATCGCCGTATTCGCTCCCGTGGATCGTTGTCAAGAGACCCACGCCTGCACAAAGAGCTCCTTCGATACCCGCCAAGTCTCCCGGCTTCCCGATTTCGTCTGTGGCTATGATTTTGGGAGACATTCCACGAATCAACATCAGCATTCCTTCTCCTTTGGGGCATCCGTCCATGATGTCGGTGCGATGTCCTAAATCAAAGCTGGGTGAACCGAGGTAACAGCCCGCTATTTCCGATCTTTCATCACAAACACCTACCCGAAAACCCAATCCGCTCAAATTGCGTATTAAATCTCTGAGTAGCGTCGTCTTGCCGCACATGGGCGGAGAAACGATAATCGTATGCAAGAAACCTCCCCCTTTGTCGAAGAGCCAGGGAAGCAAACCGTCAGATACGCCGATAATTTCACGGCTCCTCCGTAAATTGAGTGATGAAATGTCCTTGATTGCCTTGATCTGACCGTCCTCAAGTATGACTTTACCGCAAACACCCACACGGTGCCCGCCTTCGATAGTGATATAACCCTTGGACAGTTCATCTTGATAGGCGTAAGCGGAATGGTTCATGACAGAGTTAAAGATATCCTGGATGAGCTTGCTGTCTATGGGCTTTCCGTA
This sequence comes from Anaerovoracaceae bacterium, assembly GCA_041678465.1. Classification (GTDB taxonomy): domain Bacteria; phylum Bacillota; class Clostridia; order Peptostreptococcales; family Anaerovoracaceae; genus UBA1426. The sequence continues at coordinate 2,218 of JBAYOC010000004.1, forward strand.
TCTTCCCCCTAAGCAATATTCTCTCCCACCGGAAAAGAGTATGACCGGACTTCCGGTGCGGATCCGTATTTCTTCTATCTGATCCTTTTTACTTGTTGGCAGGGAAAGGATCTCCCGTTGCATATCGGAAGGCAGCTTGGCTAATATCTGCTCTATCCCCTTCATTCACTCACCCCCTCATCCACTATATGCTTGTACCAAGATGAATATTCTCCAGCCACAGGGACAGACCCCCTGGTTGAAAATGCCCCCAGAGGGACAGACCCCTTGGTTGTAGGATAAGAAAAAATGGCTGTTTTACAAGCTTTCGCTTGTAAAACAGCCACGGGGTCTGTCCCTCCGGGGGCATTTTCAACCAAGGGGTCTGTCCCTGTGGTTGGTTTTTTTTATTCTTCTTCTTTGTCTTCTTTTTCAGGAGCGATCGTGAGCTTGACTTTTTCAATTCTGCGGTCGGACACTTCTTCAATCTTAAAAGTGAGGTTGTCCACTATGATGACCGGATATTCTGTCATATCGCCGTCCGGAATCTCTCCCAATTTTTCCAGGAGAAAACCACCTATTGTTTCACTGTTTTCCGATTCCAGTTCCAGGTCGAGGTTTTCATTCAAATCGTATAGAGATATCAATCCATCCAAGAGATAGGTGTTCTCATCCAGTTGTATCAGCTCTTCCTCTTCTTCATCGAATTCATCATCGATATCGCCCATGATTTCCTCGACTAAGTCTTCCATGGTAACGATACCAGAGAAACCGCCGTATTCATCGATGAGGATTGCAATATGCTGTTTGCTGCTCTGCAGATCCCGGAACAAATCGTCTATCTTCTTACTTTCTGGTATGAAATAGGGCTTTCTCAATATGTCTTGTATATGGACATTTTCAAACCCTTTCCCCCAGGCAGCAATCAAGTAGTCCTTTATGTTTAGAATACCGATAATATTATCGCTGTCATCTTCATAAACTGGTATGCGCGAATATCTCAGCTCCATCAGCTCATTGATGTACTTTTCCTGTGGATCATCGATGTCAATTGTAAATACATCGGTCCGGGGAGTCATGACCTCATAAGCCAGTTTATCATCGAAAGCAAAGATGCTGTTAATCATCTTCGCGCCGTCTTCCTTAAGAAATCCGGTTTCTTGGCCCACTTCCACCATGGACTTGACTTCATCCTCCGAATACCCGTCCTGTTCACTGACCGTCCCCTGCCTCGTCAGTCTCAATAGAACTGTCACGGATGTGGAAAGCAGCCATACAAAAGGTGCAGTAATTTTGGAAATGAATATGATTGAGCGCACCGTGAATCGTGAAATTCTCAGGGAATGCTGCAATGCCATGCGCTTTGGATATAGTTCTCCGAAGACAAGGGTAAAATAGGAGAGCACCACAGTCACCAGGACAATGGCCACTTGTTTCGGATATGGAATGCCGAGCATCACGACAAAACCGGCAACGTCATCGGACATTCCGGTAGCTGCCGCCGCACTTGCCAGAAAGCCGGCTAAAGTAATGGCCACTTGAATCGTTGATAAAAAGCTGTTTGGATTCTCCAAAAAATCAAGAATCAGCCTGGCTTTTTTATCCCCCTCTTGAGCCAAAATTTTAACCCTATTTTTATTCACCGATACGATTGCCATCTCTGCTGATGCAAAGTAAGCATTAATCAGAATCAACACAGCCAGAAAAAACAGTTGTAAGCCTACTGACATACTCGGGTCAGGACTGGGGTCCATTAATATTCCTCCTTAAAGTACTTTACAGATGTTTATACCAATATTTAAGTCATTATATCATTACTTTGGTCGTGCGACCATACAATTTTCCAAAACCGGATATTTTGTCCTGATTTTCAGGATTTGTTGTGCATGAGGCGCGCTTTTTAGCATTATTCCGTCCTCATCTTCCATGAAATCTAACGTCTGTGTAAAGGCCTCAATGCCCGGCCCTGCTATCTCGATCGTATCTCCCAGTGACATTTTGTTACGCTGTTCCACGGTTGCAAGCTGTGTTTCCCGATCGTAATCCTTGACGAGACCGGTAAACTCATAATCCCTGATATATTGGCTACTTTCGTAGTTTTGGTCTCCCTCATCAGGCTTTCCGAAATAGAAACCTGTGGTATAGAGTCGGTGGCTGGCCTTTCCGATTTCGTCAAGCCAACTATCCCGGAATACCCAGTCCTTCCCTTCCTTATAATAGGCATCGATTGCCTTTCGGTAGGCTCCCGTCACTGCAGCCACATAAAAGATGCTTTTTATCCTGCCTTCGATCTTCAAGGAACCCAATCCCGCAGCTGCGAGTTCGGGAATGTATCGTATCATGCAGAGGTCCTTAGAGTTGAAAATATAGGTACCCCGTTCATCCTCAATAACAGGATAGTATTCTCCCGGTCGCTGGTCTTCTACAACACTGTAATGCCATCTGCAGGGGTGGGCACACTCTCCCCTGTTCGCATCCCTTCCCGCCATATAGTTAGAGAGAAGGCATCTCCCCGAATAGGAAATGCACATAGCACCGTGAACAAAGGCTTCCAGTTCCAATGTATCCGGTGTTTCCCGCCTGATTTCCGCAATTTCCGTTAAAGAGAGTTCTCTGGCTAGTACGATACGCTTTATCCCCTGCCTGTGCCAATAAAGAGCAGACAATTTATTTGTTGTATTCGCCTGGGTGCTAAGATGTAGTTCCGCTTGAGGACGGTTTTCCTTCATCCACTGGAATATGCCCGGATCCGAGATCAAAAATGCGTCGAAAGGCAGCTCTTTAATTTCATCCATATAGGCTTCGAAGCTCTCGATGTCTTCATTGTGAGCAAAGATATTCAGTGTAAGGTAAAGCTTTCTTCCTCTGCTGTGCGCATAGGATAGCCCTTCAGCCAACTGCTCCGTCGTAAAGTTACGGGAACCCGACCGTAGGCCAAACCGTTCTCCTCCGCAGTATACAGCATCTGCACCGTAATCCACGGCTATTTTGAGTTTTTCAAGATCTCCCGCAGGAGCCAGTAGTTCAATCTTTTTCATTTTATCCTTCTATAACGCTTATGGCTAAGCCGTCTCCCACAGGCATTACTGTCGTTGTAACGCCGGAGAGTTTTGTGATATGGTTTAAGTATGCCCGCATCCGGTTGACGATCGTCTTGTTTCTCCGTATATCCAAATATTCGTCGGCGGCTGTCATTGCTCTGAAAAGAATGTTATCCGCAACGATAATGGTACCGGGTCGGCACAGCGGTATGCAGAGCTCCCACACTTCCAGGTAGTGTCCTTTCGCGCCGTCAATAAATATGAAATCAAAGGTTGCCTGGTCCCTTGATTCCGATTCCAACTTTCTTAACGATTCCAGGGCGTCTCCCTGTATCAATCGAATCTTGTTACTTTGCTCAGCTCTTTCAAAGTTACGCACCGCTTCCCTGCACGCCTTCTCCTGAAGCTCCAATGTGGTGATATGATTCACATTTCCGGACATGGCAAAGCATAGCGTAGAATAGCCGACAGCAGTGCCGATTTCCAGTAATCTTCCCGGTTTATTGATCTGTAACAGGGTCAATAAAACGGTCTCGATTTCCTTGCGGATCACAGGAATGTTACGTGCTTCCGCTTCGGTACGAAGGCCGGCCAGAAAAGGATTTAAGGGCTTATACAGCCCTTGGATATATTCAGTTACTTTTTGATCAGTGATTTCCATAATAATGTTATTGTCAATCAATGTACTTTGCTTTGTTTCGCAAATGCTCATCATAGGTTACGGAAAAGACATGAGATCCATCGCCCTTGGCGAGAAAATACAGATAGTCGGTCTCTTCCGGCCACAGAACAGCGTTAATGGACTCAATGCCCGGGGAACAAATAGGCGTAGGGGGCAATCCCGTATTCACGTATGTATTATAGGGTGATTTGATCTGCGTATCTGCAATGCTGAGAACCGGCTTTTGTTCCCCTAATATATATTGAACCGTAGCACAGGACTGAAGAGGCATACTGATTCTAAGCCGGTGTTGAAAGACTCCCGCTATCACAGGACGATCCTCCGGAACAACTGCTTCTCTTTCCACTATCGAGGCAAGAATCATCACTTCATTCAGGCTCAAATCCAGCTCCTGCATCCGCGCAATATGCTCTTGCGTAAATACTGCATTGAACTGGGATAGCATTTTACCGATGATTTCTCTTTCAGTAGCGTTAACAAAGATCTCGTAGGTTTCCGGGTAGAGATAACCTTCCAGTCTTTCCTCTCCCTTTTCCAGACCCTCGATAAACCAGTAGTCAAATTCGCCTTCTTCAATTTCTTTGAAAAAGGCTTGGCGGTCTATGAGTCCCTGGGCTTCTAAAGCATCCGCTGTCCGCCTCAGGTCATAGCCTTCCGGTATGGTAAACCGGGTTGTACTGTCACGCCCAACCAGCAGCTGTTGTATAATCTCGTCCATGGTCATACCGGAGCTCAGGTAGTATTCCCCGGCTCTAAACTTTCCATCATGGCCTTCCAGTTTGGATTTCAGCCGAAATACGAAGGCATCGGAAATCAAGCCTTGGGATTCCAAGAGCTTGCCGATACCGTCGGTGCTTGTTCCTCTGGGCACCGTCACCAATACGGTTTCTTCGCTTCCGGGCTCAAGAGGGCCGCTACCTTTGCCGAGCCAGTTCATAAAGAGCATACCGCTCAGCAATACGATTAATAGGACCAAAACGAGAATGAACGCTATGAATCTTCTCTTTACTTTGATACGAGTCATCTTATACCTTACCGGGACTACTACTTGGAACGGGACAAGTATTCACCTGATCTTGTATCGATCTGGATTACTTCGCCCTCTTCTATGAAAATGGGTACATGAACCACAGCTCCTGTTTCAACGGTAGCTGCCTTTGTTACATTGGTTGCGGTGTCGCCCTTTACACCCGGTTCCGTTTCTACTACTTTCAAATTCACAAAGTTTGGAGGCTCAACGGAAAAAGCATTTCCTTTGTAGAACTTTATCGTAGCCTCGTCGTTTTCCCTGATGTAATGCATGGCGTCTTCAACCTGATCCGCCATAAGGGGTACCTGTTCAAAGCTCTCCTGATCCATGAAGTAAAAGAGTTCGCCATCCGTGTAGAGATACTGCATCTGCTTCGTTTCAATGTGTGCTTTTGGGAATTTGTCATTAGGGTTGAATGCTTCTTCTCTCGTGGCTCCGGTCAGGATGTTCTTGTACTTCGTTCTCACGAAGGCGGCACCTTTTCCCGGTTTTACGTGTTGAAAATCCAGGATGATGTGAGGCTCTCCGTTTATCTCGAAGGTATTCCCTCTTCTAAAATCACTTGCATAAATCATTGATGTATTCCTCCAGTATTAAATAGTTTATATTACAATCAATTCTTTGTCTGATTTAACCAGATTAATTATACCTGAAGCAGTAACGATTGCCAAGTCTTCAATGCGTACGCCAAATTCTTTCGGAAGATAGATGCCCGGTTCAACGGTTACAATCATATTTTCCGCCAAAACTTCATCACTTCTCGCATTCAATGTCGGCGCCTCATGTATTTCCAGACCGACGCCATGGCCGGTGCCGTGTCCAAAGAACTCTCCGTATCCCGCATCTGTAATGATATCTCTGCAGGCCTTATCAGCATCCCGACAGGAAAGTCCCTCGCGAATCACATTACAGCCGGCTTTTTGAGCCTCCAAGACGATGTTGTATACATCTCTCTGTTCCTTTGAAACTTTTCCCAGGGCTACGGTTCGAGTCATATCCGAGCAATAACCGTCTACGACGCAACCGAAGTCCATAGTTATAAAATCTCCTCTTTCCAGCTTCTTATCCGAAGGCACTCCGTGGGGAAGAGAGGTTCTGACGCCGGAAACCAGAATCGTATCGAAGGAAAGGGCCTGAGCTCCCTGCTTTCGTAAAAACATCTCCAGCTCAAAAGCCGCTTCAAGCTCTGTAAGTCCGGGTTTCAGATAGTTCAGCATATGGCTGAACCCTCTATCCGCAATCTGTTGAGCTTTTTCTATGGCTTTTCGTTCGAAATCATCCTTGATTACCCTGGCGGCTTCAACGATTCCGTCACCGGATAGAAACCGGCAGCCCACATTTTCCTCAAGCCGCTTAAAATCACCATGAGTGAGGGTGTTATCTTCGATTGCCAGTTCATCGACGCCACTTTCCTTTAAGAAGGTATACAAGGTAACATTGTGGTCAATGAGAACAACATGATACAGAGGAGCTAATGCCCCTGCCGCCTCTATGTAGCGGAAATCCGTCAGTAGATAGTTTGTATCCTCTGTGAGCACCAGTTGGCAGTTTGAGGAGTGGAACCCCGTCAGATAGATCTGATTTTCGGGTTTTGAAACCAGAAATGCGGCGACTCCTTTTGCCCTCATAGCATCCTTTACTTTTTTTACTCTACTCTGCATCAGGTCCCACCTTGATCGCTTCTTGTATTATTTTGTAAACATCCGAGAACATTATGGTAAACGTAAACTCCGCCTGCAGGTATTGGGCTGCTAGCGGATCCCTCATGAGTATTTGCGTCAAATCTTGAATTTGTTCTCCCATAGATGCATCGCCTTCTTGCCCGAGCATCTGCTGGGCTTGAAGTTGAAACTGCTTCTGCTGAAAGTCGTTGAGACTGGCGGAGAGCTCTTCATTTTCCGATACTCTGGCCTTCAGCTCCATATAGTTCCCGTATTCCGGGGATTCCTTCAGGGCTCTCGCTAATGCGTGTGCATGATCGTATACATTCATAGTTTTAAACCTCCATAAATATCGGCAGTATTACCGGATTGCGCTTGGTCAATTGATAAATATAGGATTGAAGGTCACTGCGAACTGCGTTTTTCATCGCGCTCCAGTCCTTCATATTCTCTTGCTGGCATTTATATAGCCTGTCCTCTGCCACCTTGCGGGCTGACTCGATCAGGTCTTCAGACTCTCTGACATAAACAAAGCCTCTAGATATGATATCCGGGCCTGAGCAAACGCTGCCTGTTGCTTTATCAATAGCCGCCACAACGATAATCAGACCGCTTTCCGACAGCAGTTTTCTGTCCCTGAGAACGATATTCCCTACATCCCCCACTCCCAATCCATCTACATACACAGGACTGCAGGATATAGACTCCTTGCTCTTAACTACCTGGTTCTTTTTTAGGTTAAGAATTTCTCCATTGGTGAGAATGAAGATTTTTTCCTTAGGCATACCTAGGTTTTCAGCAATCATCGCATGTCTGCGAAGATGGCGGTATTCACCATGGACAGGTAGGAAAAACTTGGGCTTGATGAGGGAGTGAATTAGCTTTAGCTCTTCCTCAGCAGCATGTCCGGAAACATGGATGTCTGCGATGTCAGAATAGATAACTTCGGCACCCCTTGCAAACAGGCGGTTCACTACGTTGGATACCGTCTTTTCATTTCCCGGTACCGGTGTGGATGAAAGGATGACCACGTCTCCTTTCTTGATCTGAACTGCCTTATGATCATTTGTAGCCATCCGGGACAGAGCGGACATAGGCTCACCCTGGCTTCCCGTAGTAATGATAACTAACTCCGAATCCTTGATATTCTTTGCCTTGTTAATATCCACCAGCACGTTATCGGGAATTTTCAAGTAACCGATTTCTTTGGCGATGTTAACAACATTTACCATACTCCTGCCGGATATGGCTACTTTTCGATTAAACATCACTGCCGTATCAATAATTCTTTGAACACGGTGTACGTTTGAGGAAAAAGTGGCAATCAGGATCCGGGTGCTACAATTTCGGAAAATATTCTCCAGAGCTACTCCCACAGTTCTTTCGGAAGGAGTATAGCCTTTACGTTCCGCATTCGTGCTGTCTGCGAGCATCAAGAGAACGCCCTTTTCCCCTATCTTGGCAAGGCGCTGAAAGTCAATGGGCTCTCCGTGAAGTGGTGTATAGTCGATCTTAAAATCACCGGTGTGGAAGATGACTCCCGCAGGTGTGTCAATTGCCAGACAGATAGAGTCTGCAATGGAGTGGGTGGTGCGTATGGCTTCAACCTTAAAATCACCAATCTTTATGGTCTGACCTGCTTTCACAGTATTTAACTTTGCTTTCAGACCATGTTCCTTTAATTTGTTTTGCACAAGCCCTAATGTCAGCCTGGTTCCATAAATGGGAACATCCACAGTCTTTAGTAAATAGGGAATTGCTCCAATGTGATCCTCATGTCCGTGGGTAAGGATTATACCCCTTAATTTCTCCCTGTTTTTTTCCAAGTAACTAAAGTCCGGAATTACAATATCAATGCCGAACATCTCGTCATCAGGGAAGGATAAGCCGCAGTCAATAATTAGGATGTCATTCTTGTATTCAAGGACGGTCAAATTTTTTCCGATCTCATTTAGACCGCCTAAAGGAATGAGCTTGACTCCTTGGCTTTCCCTAAAATTTTCAGTTATTTTCAAATCTTTTTTCCTTTCTATTTTATGACTATATTCAAGAGCTTGCCGGGCACAGGGATCATTTTAATCACGTTCTTCCCTTCCAGCAACGCTTTAACCGAGTCATTCTTTAATGCTTCTTCCAGAAATTCTTCCCCGGAAAGACCACTTGTAACCATGATTCGTTCTTTTACTTTTCCGTTGATCTGAACGGCAATCTCCGTCTGATCTTTTACCATAGCCGCTTCATCGTATTCCGGCCAGATTTCATGATTGAGTGTATTGTCGTGTCCCAGCTGTTGCCACATTTCTTCGCAGATGTGTGGCGTGAAGGGTGATAACAGCAGAATTAGGCATTCGATAGCATGGCGTAGAAGCCCTTTGTTAATATTTGCATCCGCCTTGTAGCGGTAAAGCTCGTTTACAAGCACCATGATAGCAGACAGGGCAGTATTGAAATTAAATCTGTCCCCCAGATCTTCGGTAACCTTTTTAATGGTGGTATTGAGCACGTAATTCAATTCCCCGTCACGGTCATTTTCAATCACAAAGATGTCAGGTGCTCCTTCGGCTACGCCTCTCCATTCCTGAACCAGGCGATAAACTCTGGAAAGAAAACGGAAACTGCCTTCCACGCCGGCATCAGACCATTCCAGCTCCTTTTCCGGTGGTGAAGCAAAGAGTATGAAGAGACGGGCTGTATCGGCGCCGTACTTCTTGATAATTTCCTCCGGACTTACAACGTTTCCTTTGGATTTAGACATCTTTGTCCCGTCTTTCAGCACCATGCCCTGGGTAAGCAGGTTGGTAAAGGGTTCGGTGCAAGGAGAATAACCTAAATCATACAAGAATTTATTGAAGAACCTAGCGTAGAGCAAATGCAGAATCGCATGCTCCACACCACCAATATACTGATCTACCGGCATCCAGTACTTAGCATTGTCCTTGTCCCAGATTTCTTCACTGTTCTTTGCATCTGTGTATCTGAGAAAATACCAAGAGGAGTCCAAGAAAGTATCCATTGTATCCATCTCGCGGGTAGCCGATCCACCGCATTTTGGACAGGAGGTTTTGGCAAAGCTCTTGCTCGTTGTCAGTGGAGACTCGCCTTTACCGGTGAATTCCACATCAGTGGGTAGCAAAACAGGAAGATTTTCAATCTTTTCCGGAACCCAACCGCAGGTTTCACAATAGATCATAGGAATCGGTGTTCCCCAATAGCGTTGCCTTGAGATGAGCCAATCCCGAAGTCTGAAATTGACAGTAGAGATACCGAGAGCATTCTCGTCTAAGTAAGCGGTAATATCCTTAATCGCATCTTGGTTACTCATGCCGTTAAAGCTGCCGGAATTAATCATCTTACCTTCTGCTACGAAGGCTTCTTTGAGGTTATATAGGTCGATATCCGGATTCTCGGGATCCACAACCGGAATTATATCAAGGCTGTATTTAACGGCAAATTCATAGTCTCTCTCATCGTGTGCGGGTACAGCCATGATGGCGCCTGTTCCGTAATCCATAAGCACGTAATTGGCGATGTAAATGGGCACTTCTTTCCCATTCAAGGGATTGATCGCATAGCTACCGATAAATACACCCTCTTTTTCCAAAGTGGTGGATGTTCTTTCAATTTGACTCAAATGCTGGAGTTTGCCCAGAAATGCATCGACATTTTTTTCGCATTCACCTTCTGCTGTAAGCTCCTTTACATAAGGATGCTCCGGTGCAAGCACCATGTAGGTTACGCCAAAAAGTGTGTCGGGTCTCGTGGTAAATACCCGGAGCTTCTTGTCGGTCCCGACAATGGAAAAATCAACCTCAGCTCCTTCGCTTCTACCAATCCAGTTCTTTTGCATGGTCTTAACTTTTGCAGGCCATCCTTCGAGAAGGTCAAGGTCATCCAAAAGGCGATCGGCATAGTCAGTGATTTTCAGATACCACTGTTCCAGATCTTTTTTGCCCACTTCCGTATGACAGCGTTCACAGCTACCATCTACCACTTGCTCATTGGCCAGTACAGTATGGCAGGAAGGGCACCAGTTGACGGGGTTCTTTTTCTTGTAAGCGAGACCTTTATTGAAAAACTGAATGAAAATCCATTGCATCCACTTATAGTAATCCGGGTGACAGGTTGCCACTTCCCGGTCCCAGTCGTAGCTGAGGCCCAGAGTTTTAAGCTGATCCCGCATTTCCTCGATGTTTTTCCAGGTCCAGATATTGGGGTGAATGCCATGCTGAATCGCAGCATTTTCCGCAGGTAGTCCAAAGGAATCCCAGCCCATGGGGTGCAATACGTTCTTTCCACGCATTGTTAGGTATCTGGAGATAACGTCTCCAATGGAATAGTTCCTCACATGACCCATATGCAACTTTCCCGAGGGATAGGGAAACATCTCCAGAAGGTAGTATTTCTCTTTCTCTTTATCTTCTATAGTTTTGAATGTTTTCTCATCATCCCAGTATTTTTGCCATTTTTTCTCGATTTGACTGTAATTATATTGTTGATCCATCGGGTGTATCCTCCGTTAGCTATGTTCATATTTATTCTTCTATATCAAGAAAACAGCAGTCTCCCCATATTTTTTCAATGTTGTAGCGGCTCCTCTGCTCCTCCGAAAATACATTAACAATGATATCGCCATAGTCCAGCAGGATCCATCCGGAATTTTGCTTTCCTTCTATGCTCTTAGCAAGAATCCCTTCTTTGGCGAGCTGATCCATTATCTCTGCTGCCAAATTACCCACCTGACGCTCAGAGCCTCCTGTTGCCAGAACCAAATAGTCTGCAAAGGAAGATCTCCCTATTACATCGATGACCATCAAGTCGCGGGCTTTCTTGGCTGAAAGCACAGCTGCTGTTTTCAGCGCGATCTCTTTATTATTCATCTGCTCTCCTTTCTTTCGCCAGAAGTTCTTCTCTGGCCCTTAAAGTATCTTCATCTATTTTATAACCTTTTCGCGTTACGTATTCTATTGTCCGATTCATCGCTTCTAAACAAGCCTTGTTTAGATCCTGGCCGGCGAGCTTTCGTAGTCGATCAACTCCCGGATACTCCCGACCCGGCTCAATTGCGTCCGCCAGATAGATGACTTTCTCCAGATCGGACATTCCCGGTCGTCCTGTGGTATGATAAGCCACTGCATTGAGAATATCCACATCGTCCACACCCCATTCTCTTTTTAAGAGCTCTGCCGCAATCTTGGAATGGGACAGTTCAATGGAGTCAGTATAACGGGGATCAAGTGCAAATGCATGGATACAAGCTTCTGCCTCCGATGAAGATTTACACCTTGCCATATCATGACAAAGTGCTGCAAATTCTGCCTTTTCCGTATCTACTCCGTATCTTCCGGCTAAAACTTTCGCTTCCGCCATCACCCGCAATGTGTGGTTTCTTCGCCTTTCAGTGAGTTGGTCTCCAATCATGTTCATCAATTGCTCGAATTTCGTTCTATCCATTATATCACGATTGTCACTTTCTTACAAGTTCCGGTAGAGGTCATTGGACTCGATATAGTCCATAACCGACTGAGGAAGCAAGTAACGTATGGACTTGTTTTCAAGGATTCTCTTTTTTACTTCCGTGGAAGAAATATCTATTTTCGGCATGTGCACCTTTTCAACTCGGGCACCATATTTCGCGGTAAGATGACGTATCATATCATCTCTGGCCCTGTCTTTGTATCTGGGGCGGGAACCCACTATGATCGGATAATCTCTCAGAATGCCCTCCACATTGCGCCAGCCTTCCATGCCCAAAAAAGCATCAGTCCCGCAGATGAAATGAAGTTGGTACTCCTTTCCCAACTGGAGCCGTAGGGCCTCCAAGGTATGGATGGTATAGGAAATATCAGGTCCGCAAAGCTCCAAATCAGACACCGTGAAGCCGGGGTTTTCCCTAATAGCCAAAGAAGTCATGTTGTACCGGTGTTGTCCGGATACGCATTCCTGTTCCGCTTTATAGGGAGACATTTTTGCCGGCATAAAGATGACTTTATTTAGTCCCGCTCCGTCCCGCGCCTGCTCTGCCAGTATCAGATGACCAAAGTGGATGGGATCAAAGGTTCCGCCCATTAAACCGATTTTTTTCATTTGTTATTCCTTTATAACTGCTATGCCCAGTTCTTCCAGTTGTTCATCTGATGCGACGGATGGTGCTTCTGACAGCATGCAGACAGCCGCTTGATTCTTCGGAAAAGCAATTACTTCCC
>JBAYOC010000005.1:0-14607 GCA_041678465.1 Anaerovoracaceae bacterium
CTATCCTTTTCATCATCTAATATAGAGAGAACTTTAATCAGTTCTTCTTCACGTTTTAAGTTTGCCGCAGTGCGGATGTGCTCGATGCACTCTACAAAAACCTGACTGTCTCTGTCCGCAAATTGAATGGTCTCCATCGTATGCTTGAGGATTGCATTGGCCTCTTCGTCCAAGCTGTCCGCAAGCTGCTTTAAGTCAATCTCTTCATCCGCCCTATATAAGGAGCGTATGCTCTCATAAATCCTGTAACAGGATGCTGTTTCGAAGGAATCCTTATATGGCTCTATCTGGGGAATATAAGAGCTCTTAAGCAACATCAGGCGAATTAAATTTGCCTCCAGCATGGTGCATCCGGTTTTTCCTGTGTGGCGCCCTTCTGACCTGCCCTGTTCCTTTGGGATTGTGCTGTAGCCGCTCCCAAACACTTCGAACCGGAACGCTCCTTCGGAAATGCCTGTCTCAGCGGCAATCTTTTTGATATAGGTCTCCGCTTCCACCGGGCTCAAGCTCTTCATTTCCCGAGCAGCCTTCTTTAAAAACGTGACACTTCCTTCCGTAGTATTCAGGTCAACCTGCCTTTTCAAGCGCCGTAGTTTGTAATCCATGAAGGGCAACGCCTCTTTGACCAGCTCTGAGAAAGCTTCCCTCCCATTCATTCGAATATAATCGTCCGGGTCCTTCCCGTCGGGAATAGCCAATACCTTTACATTGCAACCTGCATTATAGAGAATATCCATCCCTCGCAGTGCGGCAGTTTGTCCCGCTTCATCCGCATCGTAGGCTAAAACGATATTATCGGTGTAGCGCTTCAGCATCGCCGCTTGACTCTCCGTCAGCGCAGTGCCCAAAGAGGCGGATACGTTGCGTATACCGTGCTGATAAAGGGAGATCACATCCATATATCCTTCTACAAGTATTGCACAATCTTCTCTATTTATATCCTGCCTTGTCAAATTTAATCCATATAGGTTATTTTTCTTTAGAAATACGGAAGATTCCTGCGAATTCAGGTACTTTGGCATGCCGTCCCCGATGGCTCGTCCTCCAAAACCGACAACCTTACTGCTGGTGTTGATAATGGGGAATATAATCCGGTCCCTGAATTTATCGTAAATCCGGTTGTTGGAGCTCGACACAAGCCCCAGGGAAAGCAGTAATTCGTCCTCGTAGCCCTTCCCTTTCAGTAGTTCGTACAGGCTTTGCCACTCATCATCCGCATAACCGATGCCGAATTTCCGCAACACGTCGGACTCCAGCCCTCTCGATTTCATATAAGCGGTTGCTTTGTTTGGTTTCTTTGTGAAGCACCTGTAGAAGAAGGTCGCTGCCTCACGGTTCAGTTCGTAGAGCCGGACCTTTTTTCCCTGAGACCCGAAACCTGCATTTTTCATTTCAAGGCCGTGCTCATCCGCCAGTTTTTCGATGGCACCTTGAAAGTCCAAGTTGTTGTACCGCTGTGTGAACTCAATCACATCACCGGTAGCACCACAGCCAAAGCAGGTAAAGATCTGCTTGTCCTCAGAAACAACAAAAGAAGGTGTCTTCTCATTGTGGAAGGGACACAAACCTTTGTGATTGCCGCCCATCTTCTTCAACTGGACTTGACGGCCGATCACATCTACAATGTTACATCTGTTTTTTATTTCATCTACTATATTGTCATTGAATCCCATGCCGTATGTCCTGTTCTTTCACTTCGTCTTTATATACGACAATCGTAAGAAGATTCCTCTTTTTTATAAAAAAATTATTTCCAAGACTTCGGTACGTATATTTCAACAAAAAGATTTACCGCGTATCGATCCGTCATACCGGCGATATGATCCTTGACCACTTCCTGTACTCCGTAAAGAGGAATCCGGGTTTTCCACTCCTTCGGTAGCTTTTCCGGATTGCTTTCAAAGTAATCATAGAGTGTGAAAATCATGGCTTTAATCTTGCTCAACTCTTCGTCTCTCTTGACCTTTTTGCTATGGTATACGTTCTCAAACATAAACTCCCGTAGCTTGTTCATATAGAACTGCTTTTCCTCGCTCATGACAATATTGCCCGCATCGTCGCTGTTTCTGACGAGATCGCTGACCAGATTATTGATGCGGTTCCGATGGTCGGCGCCCAATTCCTTCACACAGTCGGGGGGCAAATCCTTTTCCTGGATTACACCACTTCGCAGAGCATCGTCAATATCGTGATTAATATATGCGATGCGGTCACTGAAACGGACGATTCTGCCCTCTGGTGTGAAGGGTCTGCCCTCTCCCGTATGATTTAAGATACCGTCCTTCACCTCTGCAGTTAGGTTCATACCTGTCATCGTTCCGTGATTTTCTAATATCTCCACCACTCTAAGCCCCTGGACATTGTGCTTAAAGCCCTTTTCATGCCTTTCGTTTAGAAAGTCCTCACCATTATGACCGAAAGGGGTATGTCCAAGATCATGGCCCATGGCTATGGCTTCTGCCAGATCTTCATTCATGCCCAGAGACCTGGCAATAGTCCGGGCAATCTGTGAAACCTCAAGGGTGTGGGTCAGGCGTGTCCGGAAGTGATCCCCCTCCGGTGCAAGGAATACCTGCGTTTTGTGCATGAGTCGACGGAAGGCTTTAGAGTGGATGATTCGATCCCTATCACGTTGGAAATCGGTTCGATAGGCGCATTTAGACTCCTCTTGCGTGCGTCCTTTTGAATCTACGGATTTAGTGGCACCTGCTGCAAGAGCAATAAATTCTCGTTGTTCCAGTTCTTCTCGAAGGATCATTGGCCCCCTCCTTTTTTAATTTCTATCATAGCCCTAACCACTTCTCTAGAGAAGCGCCCATGGCCTTATTTGCATCTTTCAGATAGGTAACAATCCTTCGTTGCATCCCTTCCTCAATAAAGAGCATCTCTTCTCCCATATTATCAATTAAGGTGTTTTTCTCCTTTTCACTCATGGATTGAAGGCGCCAGGCCAGTTGGCCTGTGGCAGTGCTCTTCCCATCTGACGAATGACAAACGGGGTTATTGACGGCAACCTCCTGCTCTAGGAAGGATAAGGTAGTGCCTCTCTGTGCGTTTCCGAACCTACATCTCTCATCGTCCGTGCAAAGGAATACCATTGCAAGTAGCAAGGGTTCGGGAGAAAGATGAATTCCGGGAATGAGTCGTCCCGGTGAGAAACTGCAATTCTCAACCTCTTCGCTGTAGTTTTCCACTCCGCAGCGCAGAATCATTTTACCCACTTTCATCCACGGAACGGAGGATTCCGGCCAAATCACTGTGGGGTTCAGCAGGGAAAATTCACTTTCGATGCTCTGCTCTGTGGAAATTAGCTGAACGCAAAGTTCATAGCTGATACTGCGTCGGTCTTCCAGCGTTCCTGCCAGATCCCGGGCAGCGGCGTCCGGATCGTAACCTGCAAGAAATTCTCCTTCCTGACGGCTTATTTCCTCTATTCCTTCCAGAGGCCTCCAGTGGTACCTTACCCAGAAACGCTCACCCTGAGCATTTTCCCAGACATAGGTGTGTACACTGTGCCCTTCCATGGTGCGGTAGCTTTTTATGGTCCCACGATTGGAGTAGAGCCAGGTAATCATGTGCATGGTTTCAGGGTGATCAGCGACAAACCGCCATAATCGCGATGAATCCCGGATATTCGTCCTGGGACAAGGACTGAGAGCATCCAACAAAGCCGGGTATTTCTCCGGATCCCTGATGAAAGACACAGGAAGGTGCGTGCCCATCAAGTCATATATACCCTCCGGGGTAGAGAACTTAACAAAAAATCCTCTTACATCTCTCGCCGTATCCGATGATCCGGTTCTTCCCATCATACGGGAAAAGCGCACGAACACGGGGGTTTCCAACTCAGCATCCTGTAGGAAGCAGGCTTTTGTATACTCCTTCATCGTCATATAAGGAATAAAGATACCCCTTGCTCCTGCTCCTTTGGCATGTACTATCGGTTCGGGTCGCCTGATTCGGTTTAACCGGGCGAGGCTTTCAATCAATCCCATGGTTAGCATAAACAAGGCCTCCTGCGTTTTCTACTAATATATGCAGAAACAGACACAGGAGGTGCAGGATTTGTCTACTAATCAAATCCCCGTGTGACCAAAGCCACCTTCACCCCGGCAGCTTTCATCCAGTTCATCAGAAAGTTCCCACTCCACGGTTTTGTATTTTGCCACGATCATTTGAGCGATGCGGTCCCCGTCATTGACAACAAAAGCCTCTTCTCCCCAATTGATCAATGCGACCTTTATTTCGCCCCGGTAATCGCTGTCAATTGTTCCGACTCCATTGACAAGTCCTATGCCGTGCTTGACCGAAAGTCCGCTTCTCGCGCGAATCTGTGCTTCGTACCCTTCCGGCAGTTCAATGGAAATCCCGGTAGGAATAAGCCGCCTCTCCCCGGGGTCCAAACGAACAGGTTCGGTGAGAAATGCACGGATATCCATACCGGCGGAGCCATCGGTCTCGTAGCCGGGAAGCGATCCTCCGGCAGATGTGATTCTTATCTTCATTCGCCAAAACCCTCAATCTTTGACCGGATATCATAATCGCTGTTGCTGATAAGGGCAGCCGAATACCGGTCCATATGCGTGATCATCGCTGTTGCTGCGCTTAGCTCATCCATACTCACACCATCAATTTTATCCATGATTTCCTGGGTGGGAAGCATGCGGCTTAACAACAGGGTATTCTTGCCGTTGGCATACATCCTGTTGTTAACATTTTCCTGCCCGAAGACATATGCGCTCTTCAGTTGCTCCTTAGCGATAGCAAGCTCTTCGCTGTCGATGCCCTGCGTCTGTACCTGTGTCATCTCTTCTGCAATGGCATCAATGGCTTCCTCAACCTTGGAGTGACTCACGCCTGCATAAATAGTGTAAATCCCGTCTGTAACGTAGGAACTGGAGCTGGAGTATACCGAATAAGCAAGGCCCTTCTGCTCCCTTATATTTTGAAACAGGCGGGAACTCATGCTTCCGCCGACGATGCTATTCATGAGAATCATGGGAAAATACAGCGGATCCTCCTGAGGCACACCTTTCAATCCCATGCAGATATGACTTTGCTCCACTTCCTTGACACGGACTTGATAGGAGGGTACATAGGGAGCTATCTGATTGGGTGTCTCTGCTCTGCTTGCGGATCCCACATGAAAGCTCTCGTTAAAGAGATCGCAGATATAATCCACATCGAAGTTTCCCGCCACCGAGATTACGATGTTACCGGCGGTATACTGCTGTGAGATATACTTCAAGATTATGTCACGGTCAATGCCTTCCAGAGATTTGCGGTTACCGATGATAGGCTGTTCTAATGCGGTTCCCCGGAACACCATCTCCAGCAACAAGTCTCCGGCATGATCTTCCGGGCTGTCTTCGATCATCTTAATTTCCTCGAAGATCACGTCCTTTTCCTTGAGCAACTCTTCCGGGTCAAACTTGGAGTTCATAAACATGTCCATCAGGATTTCGCAAGCCTGATCAACGTTATTTTTTAGTGTCTTAATGTAGTAACAAGTAGCTTCTTTTCCGGTAAAAGCGTTCATGTGGCCGCCGATGCGATCTACATCCTCCGCAATCATTCGCGCACTTCTCTTTTCTGTTCCCTTAAATAACATGTGTTCAATGAGATGGGATATTCCCGAAACATCCGGTCCTTCGTCAACAGAACCGGCTCTGACCCATATACCTATGGAGACGGACTGTACAAAAGGCAGTTGCTCCATGACCATTCGAATACCATTGTTCAGTGTTTTGTTGATTATCATCAGCTGTAATTTCTCCTTAGTGTTCTTTTCTAATAAAGCATTATACCACAGAGAGACGTAAGGAACGGTTCTTTTTAATTTTTAGCCCAACTAAATCAAAAAGCATCGTCCCTAATGATTTCTGAAAGGGGTACGATAGCTAAACCGCGATTCTCTATCTCTTCAATAATCGCCGGAAGTGCCTTCATTGTCTCCTCTTTCGGGTGCATCAATAGAATGGCTCCGTTCAGATCCCTTTTTAGAACTCGGTCTTGAATAACCTTAGCTGTGGAGTCCTCTCTCCAATCGATAGTATCAACGGACCACAAGCTCAGGATATAATCCATATCTTTGCATATACCCACCGTTTTCTCATCATAATCGCCGGCGGGCGGAGCAAAGATGTTGGTTTCAACGCCGGTATAGTACTTGATGGCATCCTCTGTCTTCTCAATTTCCTCCCTTATCTCTTGCTCGGAAATCCGAGAGCACAATCGATGAGCGTAACCATGGTTTTGGATTTCATGCCCTTGCACATAAATTGTCCGCAATAACCAGGGGTTGTTATTTGCCCATTTACCGCTGATAAAAAAAGTGATCTTTAGGTCGTTTTGCTCCAGAATTTCAAGAATATCCGGCAGCACGTCTTCCCCCCAATCCACATTGCAGGTGAAGGCGATTCGCGGATCATCCGCCTCACCTTGACGAATCACAATCCCTTCTTCCCCTTCTATAGATACCGATTGCATGTGAAACATCATATCGTACATGGTGTACACTTGAAAACTGATGAATACAAAAGTACCGGCCACAACCAAACATAGGAAAATTCTCCGAAGCATATTATCACCCCCCAATAACCTATGCGGTGACAGGGGCTTGCATTCAAAAAAACAGCCAGAGGGACAGACCCCGTGGGTGCAAAAGCAACCACGGGGTCTGTCCCTCTGGGTTCAAAAGCAACCACGGGGTCTGTCCCCGTGGTTGGATTTTTTATAGCAGTTCTTTTCTTGAAAGGTTTATGCGGTTTTGACTATCAATTTCCGTTACTTTTACGGTCACTGCGTCGCCAACTGCCATCTCATCTTCCACTTTCTCGACTCTGTGCTTCGCCATCTTCGAAATATGGAGAAGACCTTCTTTACCGGGCAGGATCTCGATAAATGCACCGAATGCCATGAGCCTGGTGACCTTACCTTCATAGATGCCACCCACCTCAACGTCTTTCAACAGCAGCTCAATCTCCTTCTGAGCAGCCATGGCAGTCTCCATATCCGGCGATGCGATGGATATGATCCCATCGTCGTCAATATCGATTTTAGCACCGGTTTCGGAGATGATACGGTTGATGGTGCTACCGCCTTTTCCGATGACAATCCGAATTTTTTCCGGATCGATGGACATAGAAATAATCCTGGGAGCATAGGGCGAGAGCTCCTGTCTGGGCTCCGAGATCTCTTCCATCATCTTATCCATAATAAACATTCTTCCTTCATGGGCCTGCTTCAGAGCCGCCTGAAGTATTTCTTTAGAAAGACCGTGGATCTTGATATCCATCTGGATTGCGGTAATACCATTTTTTGTACCGGCAACCTTGAAGTCCATATCGCCAAGGAAGTCTTCCATTCCTTGAATATCGCTTAAAATAGCGACTTTATCTTCCGATTTGATTAATCCCATGGCAATACCGGCTACCGGGGCTGAAATGGGCACACCGGCGTCCATAAGGGCTAATGTGCTTCCGCAGACGGATGCCTGGCTTGAGCTTCCGTTGGAAGAAAGTACTTCCGAAACCACACGAATGGCATAAGGGAATTCTGCTACTGAAGGGAGTACCGGTATCAGGGCTCTTTCTGCCAAGGCACCGTGACCGATTTCACGCCTGCCCGGGCTTCTCATGGGCCGAGCTTCTCCTACGCTATAAGGGGGGAAATTGTAGTGATGCATATATCTTTTTTCTGTATCGTCGCCGATGCCGTCGATGGTCTGCGATTCGGAAGCAGGTGCCAGAGTCGCAACGGAAAGTACTTGCGTTTGTCCTCTCGTAAAGAGTCCCGTTCCGTGGGTTCTGGGGAGAAAATGAGTCTCGCACCAGATGGGCCTTATTTCATCGCTCTTTCTGTTGTCCGGACGAATGCCGTCGTCCAGAATCAAGCTTCTCACCTGCTCTTTCGTAATCGAATACAGGACATTGGCGATATCCTTTCCATTGTCCGGGTATATTTCGCTGAAATGTGCCAGAGTTTCTGCTTCTACAGCATCCATGTTATCCAGGCGCTCCTGCTTCTCGTAGGTCTGGATAGCACTGCGCATTTTGTCTGTGGCAAATTCTTTAACTGCAGCTTCAATCTCCTCATGCACTTTGTATAGTACAATCTCTCTCTTAGGCTTTCCAACCTCTTCCACGATACCATTAATAAAGTCTATCAGAGCTTTAATCTCCTCGTGTGCAAAGAGTATGGCTTCCAATACGGTCTCTTCGGAAACCTCATTGGCACCGGCTTCCACCATCATGATCGCATCTTTTGTTCCCGATACCACCAGGTGCAGGTCGCTGACCTCTCTCTGGGCGTGGGTCGGATTAACGACGAACTCACCATCCACCAAACCGATGAGAACCGAGGCAGTCGGCCCGTCAAAGGGAATGTCGGAAATGGAAAGGGCGATAGAAGAACCGATCATCCCCACGATATCCGGTGTACAGTCAGGGTCCACGCACATAACGGTGGCCACTACCTGCACGTCATTGAAAAATCCTTTGGGAAAAAGCGGTCTTAAGGGCCTGTCCATAAGTCTGGAGCTGAGGACTGCCTTTTCCGAAGGTCTGCCCTCTCTCTTTATAAATCCGCCCGGAATCTTTCC
This sequence comes from Anaerovoracaceae bacterium, assembly GCA_041678465.1. GTDB lineage: Bacteria > Bacillota > Clostridia > Peptostreptococcales > Anaerovoracaceae > UBA1426. Next base: position 8,603 of record JBAYOC010000005.1, read on the forward strand.
CGCTGCATACATTTTTTCTTCAAACTCGCAGGAAAGAGGAAAAAAGTCAATGTCTGCACGGGGGGTCGCTGATGCCGTTGCCGTAACGTTTACTACAGTATCACCGTAGCGTAACGTAACAGAGCCGTTTGCCAGCTGTGTAACTTTGCCGATTTCGGCTTGGAGCAATCTGCCGCCTAAGGCGGTACGATAGGTTTTGTAATCATTAAATCTCATGTGGAATACCTCCCAATTTCTTTTTTGTAATCGGGTCGGCTTGACAAGTTAACCTACTCTTTGTTCAATTACCGGAGTAAGCTAAATTCTCAAGCCCTTACCCGACACCATGCGTGACGTTCATCTGCCACGTTGGTTAGTTTATGCAATGAAGGCGGAGGAAAAACCTCCGCCTTCGAATTACCTTATTTTCTCAGCCCTAAACGTGCGATGAGGGATCTGTATCTCTCAACATCCTTATCTTTCAGATAGTTGAGCATGTTGCGTCTTTGTCCAACCATCTTTAGGAGGCCTCTTCTTGAATGGTGATCCTTTTTATGGATCTGCAAGTGGTCGTTCACGTCGTTGATCCGATAGGTCAGGATAGCGATCTGAACTTCCGGCGAACCCGTGTCGCCCTCGTGAGTCATGTACTCTTTGATAATCTCTGCTTTCTTTGTCTGATCAATCATAATATTTCTCCTTTACTTAATACTCCCATGCCGTGTCTTGCGTCGGAGAGTCGCAAAACTCAGCGATAGGAATCCCAATTAACGATTTATGATACCATGGTAGTTTGCAGCTGTCAAGCAGTCCTGCTTAATCCGGACAGCCAGTTCTTCCACGCTTTCAAAGGAAATTTCCGGGCGAATTCTTTCCAGAAATTCCACACGAATCTCCTTACCGTATATCTCTTTATTAAAATTAAAAATGTGAGTTTCCATATTTCTTGCGCATGTATTACACACAGTGGGACGTACGCCTACATTAGTAACGCTGGGGTATTTAATACCATTGTAATTGCAGTAGGTCACATAAACACCGTCAGCCGGACTTACCATTTCTTCGTCTATCGTTATATTCAGCGTAGGAAATCCGAGAGTCCTGCCGAACCGGTTGCCCATGATAACAGTGCCACGAAGGCTGTAGTAATGTCCCATGTAGCTGAGACATTGATCCACATCACCGTTTGCTATGTAATTCCGGATAATCGTGCTGCTGACGACCTGGGCCCGAACCATGTACGGCTCTAATATGTGAATACCGAATCCATTGGAAAGACCAAGCTTCATCAGGGTTTCCGGTGTACCCGCCCCCTTGCGGCCAAAGCGGTAATTGAAGCCACAATAAGCCTCTTTCATATGGAGCTTTTTCACAAGCAGGTCCATAATAAACTGATCCGGCTCCATATCGCGAATGGTTTCATCAAAGGGAACCGTCACCACATAGTCCACGCCTAAATCCCCGAGAATTCTAACCTTTTCATCCCAATACAAGATGTTTTTCACCACAGGTTTTCCTGCCAGAAGGTTCTTAGGATGGTTGCTGAAGGTAAAGACAGCACTTTTGAGATTCGTTCCGATTGCGCTGTTCACAGTCCTGCGAATCAGTTCCTGATGGCCTTTATGCACGCCGTCAAAATTACCTAATGCGATGACGCTCTCAGGCAGCTTATCTATTTGTTCAAAACTCGTAAACAATTTCATCTGCATAACACCTTATCCGCAGTATATAGCTTTTTATCCTCGTCGTAAAGGGCGAGGCCCAGAAACCGATTTTTCGCATAGACGCGATAGATTCGATCCAGGCCTTTTCGCGTACGTATATGTGTAGAGATATCATCCTTGCGGGGGTGTTGCAGAATCTCCGCCTCACCGCTTCTGATATATCCTCCGTTGCTGAACCAGGCAGCCCGGTCATCTCTGACATCCAATTTACCGAAGCGACTCAGCGGATAATCCATAGGCAATAAATAATCTTGCCAGCCGGCCTCCAATTGCTCCGTAGACACCGCGTCCTCCAAAAGGAAATCACCGCTTCCCATGCGAAGCAGAAAGCTCATCGCCCCGCCGCAGCCTAGAATATTTCCAACTTCATGGCAAATACTCCGAACATAAGTGCCCTTAGAGCATTGAAGATCAAAGGTTATCCTGCCTGTAGAACTGTCGTAGTCCTTTAGCTGCAGCCGATGAATGATCACCGGCCTTTCTGCTACTTTTATTTCCTTACCTTCCCGGGCGTATTCGTAGAGATGTTTCCCCGCAATTCGAACGGAAGAGTAGGAAGGTGGCGTCTGAAAGATTTCTCCTATAAAAGGTCGGAATGCCTGCTCTATGGTTTTTAAGTCCGGTTTTGGGAATTGACCGCGCCTGTCCTCAGTGACTTGACCCCATATATCCCAAGTATCCGTCGTGATGCCGAGTATCATTTCGCAGCGATAGACTTTGTGATCCATATCCAGATAATCCATGATCCTTGTAGCATTTCCCACACATAAGGGAAGTACACCTGCGGCCATAGGGTCAAGAGTACCTGTGTGCCCTATGCGTTTGATTCCCGATGTTTTTCTCAGGAAATAGACACAATCATGAGAAGTCATACCTGCCGGCTTTAGAAGATTTATGATACCGTGTTGTTCCATGGCCAATTAACCTTCCAAACTGTCCAGGTGTCGATCTATCGCTTCAATGATCAACTTTCTGACTTCTATGATATCACCGGGAATGGTGCAACCCGCAGCCTTTGTATGTCCGCCACCGCCAAAGCTTTCGGCAATCTTTGATACGTCTGCATGCGTTTTCGCCCGCATTGTCACTTTAACTTTCCCTGCATCTTCTTTCAAAAACGCGGAAACTTCTACGCCATCAATGCCCCGAAGCTCTTCAACAATGCCTACCGTCTCTTCCGGAAAAGCTCCGGAGTCCACAAGCATCTGCTGTGTCATGGAAGCCAGGTTGGCTCTCCCATGATGGAACAGCTCCATGGTTCCCAAAATCGCACAGATAAGTTTCACTTTCTCTATGCGTTTTCGCTGATAGATTCCCACTGCGATCCGATTGTGGTCCATGCCGGTTTTTAAGAGCTCAGCCACCGCCAAGTGAGTCTCCAAGGTGGTGTTGGAATACGTGAACCTGCCCGTGTCCGTCATAATTGCCGTATAAAGAGCCTCCGCTATTTCCACATCGAGGGCCAGTCCCATTATCTTAAGAAGAAGGAGGACAATCTCTCCCGATGATGAGGACTCGGAATCCACATAGTTTAAATCTGCAAAAATCTGTGTGGTGGCATGATGGTCAAGCAAGGCTGTCCGCTTTCCCTTTAGAAATGCATCCTGTCTATTCTCGATTCTCATTCTGTCACTGCAATCTATGGCTATGCACACATCTGCGTCGTATTCTCGAAAATCCCAAACGGAAATACAGTAGCCCTTGTCCAGAAACTTTATATTCTCAGGTATTTTGTCCTCAATGAGGATATCTGCTTTCTTCCCTTGTCTCCTAAGCGCTGCACAGAGTGCTACGGAAGAACCGAGAGCATCGCCGTCAATTTGCAGGTGCGGAAAAATCAACACAGAATCTGCATTCTTCAATAGATCTGCAATCTCCCTCAGACTGTTGTTATTGCTCTCCCTGATCTCCATCCTCTTCCTTTCGGTCAATACCCAGTTCCGCTATGACTTTGGATATATGGCGCCCGTATTCTAATGACGTATCGATTTTAAACAAAATATCAGGCACATGCTTCAGTTTGATTTGTCTACCGATTTCTCTTCTTAGGAGCCCTTTCGCGCTTTGGAAAGCCTCAAGCACTTCTATCCTTCGTTCTTCCTCTGATTCTTTGGATTCCGGACTGTTGAGGACGGAAATATACAGCGTTGCATAGCTGGAGTCCGATGTTACCTCAACTGCCGAAATGCTTACAATTCCCGAAAGGCGCGGATCCTTTATTTCTCTGAGCAGCAGATCACTGACTACTCTTCTTATCTCTTCACCAAGCCTTCCGGAACGATATCCCTTACCCATTTGCTACCTCTCGATTTCCTCCATCTTGAAGGCCTCTATAATGTCACCTTCTTTGATGTCGTTGTAGTTTTCTATGCCGATACCGCACTCATACCCTTGATTCACTTCTTTTGCGTCATCCTTGAACCTTCTTAAGGACGATATCTTCCCTTCGTGTATAACGATGCTGTCCCTGATCAGACGGATTTCTGCATGTCTCTGGACTTTACCCTCCAGAACATAGGCACCGCCCACAACACCGGCACCCGGAACTTTAAAGGTGTTGCGAATCTCAACTTTACCGAGTACCACTTCTTTATAAATAGGATCCAACATACCCTTCATAGCGGCTTCTACTTCGTTGATTATGTCATAGATAACCCGGTACGTACGGATTTGCACTTTTTCCCGATCCGCTATCGTAGTGATATTGGTACTTGGACGGACATTGAATCCTATGATAACTGCATCGGATGTGCTGGCTAACATAATATCAGATTCTGTTATAGCGCCCACACCTGAATGTATGATTCTTACTTTGACATTCTCTGTCTGTAATTTTTCCAATGAGGTTATTAGAGCACCTACAGACCCTTGTACGTCGGCCTTTATAACCAGGTTAAGCTCCTTAACCTCTCCTTCTTTTATCTGGCTGAACAGCTCTTCCAGAGTCGTGCTGGAATTACGAACCATTACTTCTTCCCTGACCTTCAGCCTTCTCTGCTCCGCAATCTCTCTGGCAATCTTGTCTTCCTTGACTGCGTTGAATTCATCACCGGCCTCTGGGACATCATTCAGTCCGAGTATCTCAACCGCCGTTGCAGGTCCTGCCTTGCGGATCTCTTCACCTTTGAAGTTTGTCATAGCTCTTATTTTTCCGCTACAGGTTCCGACAACCACGGACATACCCGTTTCTAAGGTACCATTGAGCACAAGCAAGGTTGCAACAGGTCCCCGCGTCTTATCCAAGCGCGCCTCTACAACTGTACCCATTGCCAATCGATTGGGATTCGCTTTTAGTTCCAGGACCTCTGACTGAAGCAAAATCATCTCCAACAGATTGGGAATCCCTTCACCGGATTTTGCAGAGACAGGAACGCTGATAGTCTCGCCGCCCCATTCTTCCACCAAGATTCTCTGGTCCGCAGGAAGGTTGGCAAGGTCCTGTTTGACTCGATCCGGATTGGCCTCCGGCTTATCGATCTTGTTGATAGCTACGATAACAGGAACGCCGGCTGCCTTTGCGTGACTTATGGATTCAATAGTCTGTGGTTTAACGCTGTCATCCGCAGCAACAACCAGTACTGCGATATCCGTCACATGAGCTCCTCTTGCACGCATTGCAGTGAAGGCTTCGTGACCCGGAGTATCCAGGAATACAATCCTCTCACCATTGAAGGTTACTTCTGAGGCACCGATATGCTGAGTGATACCTCCGGATTCTCTGGAGGTAACATTAGTCTTCCTGATTGCGTCAAGAAGTGAGGTCTTACCATGATCAACGTGGCCCATAACCGTGATGATAGGAGGTCTGTTCTCCAGATCGGCTGTTTTGTCTTCAAAAGTCTCAAGCCCTTCCTCCACAACTTCTTCTTCTATTTTATCTATAACGATGTTGATTCCAAGCTCAGAACCCAACAAGACCGCGGTATCTTCATCCAGGTTTTGGTTGACATTGGCCATAATACCCAATTTCATCAATGCCATAATAATTTCAGAAGAAGTTTTATCGATTTGCTCAGATAGCCCTTTTACCGTAATGGGTACATTGATGACTTTCGAACCGGGTTCCAGAGTTTCTATATCGATATTGCTTTCCGGCTCCACTGTCTTCTCCGCTTTTTTCTTGTATTTTTTAGGCGTCTGCTTCTCCATTGAGAAAGGCACCCTGCTATCCTTCTTGCGGTAATCTTTTTTACCTGCCTTATCTTTCAGTGCAAGGTCTTTCGCCTTCTTGTCTCTTTCTTTTTTGGTTAGAGGTGCACCGGATTCCGTAGTTGGCGGACGGCGGGTATCCTGGCCCTGTGC
>JBAYOC010000006.1:0-13951 GCA_041678465.1 Anaerovoracaceae bacterium
CGAAGGCATCCATCAATCTCTGCTTGGCATCGTTGTAGCTTTCGCGGATCAGCTTGATGATGGCGTCGATATTGTCCAGCGCAATGCGCAACCCTTCTAATATGTGGGCTCTGGCTTCCGCCTTGCGAAGTTCGAACTGTGTTCTGCGGGTAACCACATCCTTCTGATGCAACAGGTACTGCTCCAGCATCTCCCATAAGGTCAGGATTCTGGGCTGACCGTCTACCAGGGCCAGCATGATCATGCTGAAGGTCTCCTGCAACTGCGTGTGCTTATAAAGACGGTTTAAGGTAATCTGCGGGTTTGCATCTCTCTTCAGCTCGATGACGATGCGGGTCCCGTTCCGGTTGGATTCATCCCGAATGTCGGAGATTCCCTCCAGCTTCTTATCCTTGACCAGGTCGGCAATCTTTTCAATGACTCTGGATTTGTTTACCTGATAAGGGATTTCTGAGATTACGATCTGCTGTCTGCCTTTATTTGTCTCTTCAATCTCTGTTTTAGACCGAACCTTAACACGGCCCTGCCCGGTGCGGTATGCCTGCTTGGCGCTGCTTTTGCCCATGATAATGGCTCCGGTGGGAAAGTCCGGCCCTTTGACGATCTTGAGAAGATCATTGATATCCGCATCTTCGTGGTCGATCATGTAGACCGATGCGTCGATGATTTCTCCCAGGTTGTGAGGGGGAATGGATGTGGCCATACCTACGGCAATACCATTGCTGCCGTTGACCAAGAGATTAGGAAAGCGCGAAGGCAATACGACGGGTTCCTTTTCCTCTCCGTCAAAGTTTGGTGCAAAATCTACCGTATCCTTGTCGATATCCCGCAACATTTCCAGGGCAAGGGGTGTCATCCTAGCCTCGGTATAACGCATAGCCGCCGCTCCGTCTCCGTCTACGGAACCAAAGTTTCCATGGCCGTCCACCAACATATAGCGGATGGAAAAGTCCTGCGCAAGACGTACCATGGCGTCATACACAGAGCTGTCTCCGTGGGGATGGTATTTACCCAGGACTTCACCGACGATACGAGCAGATTTCTTATGGGGCTTGTCCGGCATTAATCCCAATCCGTACATACCGTAGAGAATCCTCCTGTGCACCGGTTTCAAGCCGTCTCTGGCGTCGGGAAGCGCCCGCCCTACAATAACACTCATAGCGTAATCGATGTAGGAGGTCTTCATCTCGTCATGGATCTCTGTCTGTATTAATTTAGAGTCTTCTAAAAAACTTGTCATGCCTGTCTCCTTCTGATCGATTTATGTTATACGTCTAGATTCTTCACTAATTTGGCGTTCTCTTCGATAAATTTCTTACGAGGAGGAACCTTGTCTCCCATGAGTACAGTGAAAATTTCATCCGCCTGGGCCATATCGTCAATAGTAACCTGGACCAGTGTGCGCTTGTTAAAGTCCATAGTCGTGTCCCAAAGCTGCTCCGCGTCCATCTCACCAAGACCCTTATAGCGCTGGGGCGGCTTGATTCCCTGCCGACCGATCTCGTTGAGGAGCTTTTCCTGCTCTCTCTCCGAATAGGTGTAATACACTTCTTTACCCTTCGCTGTTCGATAGAGAGGCGGTTGCGCAATATATACATATCCACCTTCAATAAGAGGCTTCATATAGCGATAGAAGAAGGTGAGCAACAGCGTCCGTATGTGAGCTCCATCCACGTCTGCGTCGGTCATGATAATTATTTTATGGTAGCGGAGCTTTTCTGCGTTAAAATCTTCTCCGATGTTACAGCCAAAGGCCGTTATCATGTTTTTAATTTCATCTGAATTCAGGATCTTGTCCAGCCTAGCCTTCTCCACATTGAGGATCTTGCCGCGTAGAGGAAGGATTGCTTGTCTCTTCCTGTCCCTGCCCATCTTAGCAGATCCGCCGGCGGAATCCCCTTCCACCAGGAATATCTCAGAAAGCGCCGGATCTTTTTCGGAACAGTCAGCCAGTTTTCCCGGCAGAGCGATGCTATCCAGCACTCCCTTTCTCCTAGTGAGATCCCTGGCCTTTCTTGCGGCTTCTCTTGCCCGGGAGGCCCGGAGACATTTGTCTATGATGATTCGAGCCTGTTGGGGGTTTTCTTCAAGAAAAGCCAAAAGGTTTTCATTGGTAGTGGTTTCTACAAAACCACGCATCTCACTGTTTCCCAGCTTTGTCTTTGTCTGCCCTTCAAACTGAGGGTTTTCGTGCTTTACTGATACGATGGCTGTAAGCCCTTCCCTTACATCCTCACCGGAAAGGCTGTCGTCATTGTCTTTAATGAACTTGTTTCGCCTTGCATAGTCGTTAAACACCCTTGTGAGCGCGGCTTTGAGCCCGATCATGTGGGTGCCTCCCTCTGTGGTGTTGATATTGTTGGCATAGGACAAAATCAACTCATTGTAGCGATCCGTGTACTGCATTGCGATCTCTACTTCCATACCATTTTTGGTGGCTTCAAAATAGATAACATCCTGGTGAATTACTTCTTTGTTCTTGTTCATATACTTGACAAATTCTTTGATACCGCCCTCGTAATGGAAGAGCTCTTTTTTCTTTTGCCCTTCTCTTTCGTCCTTGAGCTGAATCTTGATTCCTTTATTGAGGAAGGCCATCTCCCTGAGCCGGTGCTCCAGGGTATCAAAGCTGAACTCCACCTCATCAAAGATCTCGGGGTCGGGTCTAAACATGGTTTTGGAACCGGTTTTTCTTCCGCTTTCTCCGATAATCTCCATAGGTGTAATGGTCTTACCCTTGGAGTAGACCTGCTTATAAATATTGCCGTTCCTCTTTATTTCCACTTCCATAATCTCGGAAAGGGCGTTTACTACCGATGCTCCGACGCCATGGAGCCCGCCGGAAACCTTGTATCCCCCGCCACCGAACTTTCCGCCTGCGTGGAGTACTGTGTGTATAACTTCCACAGCAGGAATCTTAAGCTTGGGATGAAGATCTACAGGCATCCCTCTTCCGTCGTCCTCGACTACTATGGAACCGTCTGCTTGAATCGTTATGTTGATATTATTGCAGAAACCGGCGATGGCTTCATCTATACTGTTATCTACCACCTCATAGACCAAATGATGCAAACCTTTCGGTCCGGTAGTACCGATATACATGCCCGGTCTTTTTCGAACGGGATCCAATCCTTCCAATACTTGTATCTGTTCGGCATTATACTGTTGCTGCTTCACATTTGCTGCCGCCATTTGTCGTCCTCCTGTTTTCGCTTCTATTTTTCCTGTTTGTATGACTATTTATTATACCTCAAACCTTCTCTTTTTTCAATGAATTTCCAAAAAAGGTTTCAACGCTTAGGCAAGCCCTTTACGCAACCCTCGTCGGGACGATTTGAGGGCTTTCAGGTTAGGATTACCACCAGACATATGTGGCCTTTGTGGATTTTACTTTTCCACAGGCTGTGAGTAAGGGGTCAAACTGTTAAAAAAATTGATTTTACTTTAGTACTTGCCTGTGGATAACTTTTTCTGTATGATTATAGCACAAGAGCAAGCCGTTTTTTTAGCACACCGACATCAATTTCTAAAAGATTTCACCATAGAATTCTGAAATAGTGAAAAGGAATCATTATGAACAATCTGGAACAATCCTGGAACAAAACTTTAGATTTTTTAAGACCTGAGATGACAGCTGTCAGTTTTGACACCTGGATCGAACCCCTTACCCCGCTCCGCGTGGATGATGAGCAGGGTTGCCTTTATTTAGGCCTTGGAGGCGGAATCGGTAAAAATATATTAGAGGACCGGTATTGCAACATCATCGAATCTGCAATCAAACATGCTTTTGGTATTAAACTCAAGGCTGTTTTTATGGATCCGGAAGAAATGCAACAGGAGGAAAAAGAGAAGGCAAATACCTTAACCCATACCTTTACAGATGAGCTTTATCTGAATCCAAAGTATGTTTTTGGCACTTTTGTTGTGGGAAAAAACAGCCAATTTGCACACGCTGCCTCTTTGGCAGTGGCAGAGATGCCTCTTTCTTCCCAATACAATCCTCTTTTTCTGTATGGAGGAGCAGGACTTGGAAAAACCCATCTCATGCATGCCATAGGTCACCATATTGTCCGCAATACACCGAGGTTGAAGGTTCTTTACGTCTCGTCAGAGATGTTTACCAACGAGTTTATTAAATCCATTCGAGACAACGATACCGCCGGCTTTCGAAATAAGTACAGAAATATTGACGTTCTGCTTATCGATGATATCCAATTCCTTGAAAAGAAGGAGAGGGTCCAGGAAGAAATTTTCCATACCTTTAATACCCTCTACGACGCCAACAAGCGGATCATTCTTTCCAGCGATCGTCCACCGAAGGCGATTGCCACTCTCGAGGAGAGGCTGCGATCCCGCTTTGAGTGGGGTTTGATTGCGGACATTCAGCCTCCCGACTTTGAGACCCGGGTCGCTATTTTGTGTAAAAAGGCTGAACTGGAGGAGATTCCCGTAAGCGAAGCTTTTATGGATGTAATCAAGGTCATTGCCGAAAAAATACAAAACAACGTCCGTGAGCTTGAAGGAGCCTTTATCCGAGTGGTGGCTTATTCTTCCCTGGTGGGTCAACCTATCAATAAAGATCTGGCAAAGGAAGTGCTGAAGGATGTTTTTGCCTCCAGCGATAAATTGTTGACTCCTGAAATTATTAAAAAATATGTTTGTAAACATTTTAATATTAAGATTTCTGATATGGAATCTGCAAAGCGTTCGCGGAACTTAGCATTTCCAAGGCAGATAGCCATGTACATATGCAGGGATCTCACCTCTCTTTCCCTTCCTAAAATAGGAGAAGCTTTCGGCAACCGGGATCATACTACCGTTTTGCACGCATGTGATAAAATAAACAATGAAATGCGATCCAACGAAGTTTTTAAAGAGGTAGTCCTTTCTCTTGAGGAATCCATAAGAAATGATTAGTCCACAAAGAAGACGCACTACTTTTTCCACTTTTCCACAAGGGTTATAGAATTTCTTCCATTGAAATTTCTTTATCCACAGAAGTTATCCACAAATCCACAGGCCCTACTACTACTTCTACTAAGAAAAGATATAAAAAGAAGGAGGCTCCAACTATGAAAATATCCTGCAACCAACAGACCTTATCAAAGGCACTTAATACTGTATCGAAAGCCGTATCCTCCAGAACAACAATTCCTATCTTAAAAGGGATCCTGTTGGAATCCTCATCCGATGGCAATCTCAAATTAGCTGCTTCGGATCTGGATCTGAGTATAGAAAAATCCATTCCCGTCAGTGTATATGAAGAAGGTTCTGTCGTGGTAGCGGCAAAGCTTTTTATTGACATTATTAAAAAGCTGCCAAATGAGGAGATAGAGATAACAGAAGAAGAAGGCAAGGTTACTATAAAATGTCTGGCTTCAGAGTTCACCATAGTGGGGCAGACGGCGGACGAATTCCCTAGCATAGGGAACATAAAAGAGGAGAACAGTATCCGGATTGAAAAAGAACTTCTGAAGGATATGATAAAGAAGACCTCTTTTGCAGCAAGTATAGAAGAGGCTAAGGGAATTATAATAGGTGTTCTTCTTGAAATGGATGAAAAAGGAATTGCAATGGTAGCACTCGATGGATTCCGCATGGCCGTTACAAGAGAAAAGATGGAGACAGAGGAAAATATAAAAATAATCATTGCCGCAAGGATATTGAACGAGATAAATAAGATATTCAGTGAAGAAGATGGAAGCAAAGAAGTGGACATGATTATCGATGAAAAGAAGGCGGTCTTTTTGATTGAGGGAGCGCGCATTGTTCTTCGTATCATGGAAGGGGAATTTGTCAAATATAAAGATATTCTGCCGAAGGAACATCAATGCAGGCTGAAGGTAAACAGAGGAGAGATGATGGACTGTCTGGAAAGAGCTTCCCTGTTGGCGAAAGAAGGTCGAAATAATCTTATCAAATTCTCTATCATAAGGGATAAAGTTATCATTACATCCAGGTCAGAAGAAGGAAATGTGAAGGAAGAGGTTTTTGTTGAAAAGGAAGGGACCGATTTAGAGATCGGTTTTAATGCGAAATATATTCTGGATGTGATGAAGGTCATATCCGATGAAGAGGTTGTAATGGAGTTCAATACCAGCGTTAGCCCATGCCTTGTCAAACCCATAGAAGGGGAGGGGTTTGAGTATTTGATCTTGCCGGTGAGGATATCCACCAAAACATTTTAGGGAATTACTCCGAAAAAATATAGAGACGAATAATTGCCACTACTTACTGACGGAGTAATGATATGTATTTTACTGAAATAAAGCTGAGGAATTTCAGAAATTATAAGGAACAGACCGTTTCCTTTCATCCAAAAGTGAATATTATAGTGGGCAACAATGCCCAGGGAAAAACGAACCTTCTTGAAAGCCTGTATATAATGAGTCTCGGGAAATCCTTTCGAACAAACAAGGATGCGGAGATGATTGGTTTTGAAGAAGGTTTTTCCAGTGCCAAGAGTAGCTATATGAAAGAGGGAAGAGAGAGAAGTGTAGAAATAATACTGTCCAGAGTAGGAAAGAGCATTATTATCGATGGAAGCAAAGCTAAAAAGAGTAGCGAATTGCTGGATAATATCTATATTGTTGCCTTTACGCCCGAAGATATGAAAATAGTCAAAGATGAGCCGGAAAAAAGGAGAAGGTTCATTGATCGGGAGCTCTGCCAGCTGAAGCCCGTTTATTATAAGAACCTTGCCAGATATAAGAAAGTCTTGATGCAACGGAATTCCCTCCTGAAGGAAGGAAGCTGCAACGAAGAGCTGATGGAAACCTGGGAGAGGACTCTTGCCGATTATGGGAGCAGAATCATAATAGAGAGAATGCACTTCGTGGATAAAATAAAGGTGGTAAGCAAAGAAATCCACAGAAGCATAACTGATGAAAAAGAAGACTTGGACCTTTTCTATGAAGCATCTATTCCATTTGTTGAAAATAGGGAAGAGCTACAAGGCGCTTTCATGGAACGGTTAAAAAGAGAGAGAAAAAGAGATATATACAGAGGAAATACCGGATGCGGACCTCATAAAGATGATCTAAAAATAACCATTGATGGTATAGACGTCAGAAGTTACGGATCCCAGGGACAGCAGAGAACGGCGGCTCTTTCTCTGAAATTATCGGAAATTCATATCATCCGTGAGGAGAAAAAGGAAGCGCCGGTGCTACTGTTGGATGATGTCCTTTCTGAATTGGATGAGAAAAGGCAGAAATTTCTATTGATGAATCTTTCCGATGTTCAGCTATTTATAACAACGGCAGAAATGAAGGGAAACCTTTGGAGCAACCTGCCGGAGAAGAGCGTATTCAAGGTGGAAGAGGGAAATGCAAGCAGCTGCAGCGACGAGGTCTTGGAGGAAAAAAGGTTTGACAACAATAGCATCTAAATGTATAATCAACAGGCAATTGTATTAGAAGAGCTGTGAAATTTAGCCGCTCTCACAAAAATTTGTGAAAATAACGAAGAGGAGGTGCATGTAGCATGAAACGCACATATCAGCCAAAAAGAAAACAAAGAAGCAGAGAACATGGCTTTCGCAAGAGAATGAGCTCTAAGAACGGCAGAAATGTATTGAAGAGAAGAAGATTGAGAGGAAGAAAATCGCTTTCAGCTTAGAGGCCGTGAATACGGTCTCGTTTCATTCTCCAAAGGAGAAGGCATGTTAAAACCTGAGGTGCTGCGAAACAAGAAGGATTTCTCCTCACTTTATAACAAAGGCAAGTCTGTAGGAGAAAGAAGTTTGGTACTGATTTACAGGAAAAACGGCCTTTCTTATAATAGAATGGCCTTTTTAGCGAGTAAAAAAGTAGGAGGCAGCGTCCAAAGAAATCGAGCAAGGCGATTGCTTAAGGAATCCTTTCGAACACTGGATGATCCGGTTAAGTCCGGTTATGATTTGCTCTTTATAGCGAGAAAGAGCATTATTCGGTTTAAATGTGCGGATGTGCAGAAGTCGATGGAGGCCGCACTGAGAAAAACAAACCTTACAGAGAGCAATATGTAAGGCTTATGGATGTCAGGTGAAAGGGATTGAAGAAAATCATAATACTCCTTATAAGGGGATATCAGAAATTTATTTCACCGCTTTTTCCTCAAACCTGCCGATTTTACCCCAGCTGTTCCGCTTATTTTATAAAAGCGGTTGAAAAGTACGGGGCATTGAAGGGCAGTTATCTCGGAATTAAAAGAATTTTGAAATGCCATCCTTTCCATCCGGGAGGATATGATCCTTTAAAATGAACTGGAGGATATTGAATGACCACATATGAAAAAGTTATGTCTATTATTGCGGAACCGATGGGCTGGCTATTATCGTTTCTGTATGACATGATAAACAACTACGGAATTGCTTTGATCGTCTTTACTATGCTGATACGGATTGCTCTTTTGCCACTCTATGCTTCACAGATAAAGAGTTCGATGAAAATGAAGGAATTCCAACCGAAAATGAAGGCCCTTCAAAAGAAGTACGCAAACGATAAAGAAACGCTGAATATAAAGATGATGGAATTCTACAAGGAAGAAAAGTTCAATCCTATGAGAGGATGCCTTCCAATGTTGATTCAGATGCCTATTATTTTATCGCTCTTTGTGTTACTTAGAAATCCCATGGCGTTCATCGATGAACCCCAGATGTTGATGGGTGTTCACGAAGCATTCTTATGGATCCCGGATCTTTCACAACCGGACCCCTGGGTTCTTCCTGTTTTAGCAGGAATTGCAACATTCTTCTCCTTCTCTATGACCCAGGCTATGTCCGCGACATCGGATTTAGGCGGGGCGAATGCAATGATGAAGATGATGAAGTACTTTTTTCCCGTTATGATCGTATGGATGGGTAGATCCTTTCCCGCAGGACTTACCATGTATTGGTTTGTAGGTACCCTGGTCCAGATTGTTCAGACCGTCGGAATGAACAAATGGAAGGCGAAACAGCAAGCTACAACCAATGGGTGAGCGTGATACACGGAGGTATGAAATGGATTTTTCGGAAAAATGGGGCAAAGACGTTGAAGATGCCGTAAAATTAGCCCTTACTGATTTGAGACTGGAAAGAGACCAGGTAGAGGTCATCGTATTGGAAGAGCCTACAAGAGGGTTCTTCGGACTGGGATCCAAGCTGGCTAAGGTGAGAGTGCAAAGGAAAGCGGCGGATTCAGCGCCGGCGCCGATAAAAGAGAAAACTGCCGATAAGAGAAATAAGCCGAAAGGTCAAAACAAACAAAGCAGCACGCCGAAAGAGCCGATCGTACAGATTGAGAAGAAGGACGATGACGTTTCTCTAGAGTTAAAAAGCGAAGGGCGAAAACAAAAGCCCAAGAGACAGAGAAGCAAGCCGCAGAGCACAAGAGAAGATGCAAGCTTTACGATTCGGGAGAGACCGGCAGATCTTCAAGAGGACAATGATGCACCGGCACTGGATTTCCTGAAGGATGTTATCCGTCGTATGGGGCTTGACTTGGAAGTGAAAGCCTTTGCCAATGAGAGTTGTTTGTACTTTGAAATTTCAGGAAAGGATTCGGGTACCATTATCGGTAAGAGGGGCCAAACCCTAGATTCGATTCAATACCTGACCAGCCTGGTTGTTAATAAGGACAAGGATAAGTATCAGCGTGTAGTCGTTGATGCGGAGAATTACCGGGCAAAGAGGGAAAAGACGCTGGAGCAGCTGGCGAACCGCTTGGCGGAGAAGGTGCAAAAGAGCGGAAAGAGCGTACGATTGGAGCCGATGAATCCCTATGAGAGGAAGGTAATACATGCGACTCTCCAGAGGAATTCGGCTGTAACAACCAAAAGTGAAGGGGAAGAGCCATACAGAAGGGTTGTTATAGAACGTAAGTAAGAACTAAAAGCAGCCACAGGGACAGACCCCTTGGCTGCTTTTGCACCCAGAGGGACAGACCCCTTGGCTGCTTTTGCACCCAGAGGGACAGACCCCTTGGCTGCTTTCATTAATTTTAATTTTGATGCGTGTCCTGTTAAGACTCAGACTGTTGGGTATGCCCCTCGGAAACCGCCTTTTTTGAATGCTTCGCATGAAAAAGGTGAGCGGTTTCACGGTTTCTACGGGGCATACCCAACAGTCTGAGTCTTAACAGGACACGGGATTTAGTTCTTGTATGTAGGAGAGGATACGATGGAAGAGACAATAGCTGCAATTGCAACTGCCTATGGAGAAGGCGGAATTGGGATTGTCAGAATCAGCGGACCGAATGCGAAGCAGATCTTAGACGATCTCTTTGTTCCTATGCATTTGCAAGATGCAGCGCGTATCGTTAATAGACAATTAGTATATGGACACATCATGGATCCGGACGATAATACGGTGGTAGATGAGGTTATGGCGGTATTCATGAAAGCGCCGGCTACTTATACCCGGGAGGATGTTGTGGAGGTCCAATGTCATGGCAGTACTGTTTCTTTGCGCAAGATACTTTCCTTAGTTTTAGATAGTGGAGCGAGGCTTGCGGAGCCCGGTGAATTTACAAAGAGAGCTTTCCTAAACGGTCGAATTGATCTTTCTCAGGCAGAAGCTGTTATCGATGTGGTGCGGGCAAAGACGGATAAGAGCTTTCAAACAGCTATGAATCAGTTGGAAGGAAATCTGTCCCGAAGGGTTAGAGACCTTCGCAAGCAGCTCATGGATATCCTGGTGAAGCTGGCGGTGAATATCGATTATCCAGATGAAGATATCGAAGAACTTACCTATGAGGAGTTAATAAACAGTCTAACGCTAATAGGCGATAAGTTCGATAAGCTAATAGCTTCCGCTGATACGGGGCGTATGATTAAAGAAGGAATACGGATAACCATCGTAGGAAGACCAAATGTAGGAAAGTCTTCTTTACTCAATGCGCTGCTGCGAGAACAGAGAGCGATTGTGACTGAGATACCGGGTACAACGAGAGATACCATTGAAGAAGGTTTAAGCCTCCAGGGCATTCCCGTTTATTTGACGGACACGGCAGGGATTCACTCTACAGCGGATCCTATCGAGCAGATGGGTATTGAGAGGAGCAAGGCGGCTTTTGACAAGGCAGACCTGATTGTCTTTATGGTGGACGGCAGCCGGGAACTTAGCCAGGAAGACCTGCAAATTGCTGATAGAATCGGTGATCGCAAGGTTATCGTGATGTTTAATAAGATAGATTTAGGGAAACTGGTGTCCCCGCAGCATCTCCATGAAATGCTGCCCAATGCTAAGTTCGTGGATGCAGCAGTTATTGAAGAGAAGGGCATTCCTGAACTGGAAGAGCTGGTTGTGGATTTAGTCTATGGAGGACAGGTTATACAGGAGCACAGCGATATCATCACAAATGCCAGGCACAAGGATCTGCTGGTGCGGGCAAGGAAAGACATTTATGACGGGATGATAATGGCCTGTCAATTTGAAGCTCTGGACTTCATTGAAGTGGACGTACGACATGCGTGGGAGCTTCTGGGAGATATTATAGGTGAAACAGTGACGGAAGACATCGTTGATGCTGTCTTTCAGCGGTTTTGCCTTGGGAAATAGGAGACAGCTATGGGTTATCTCATGGGAGAATATGACATCATTGTAGTAGGAGCCGGGCATGCCGGCTGTGAAGCGGCGTTGGCCTCCGCGCGAATGGGGAAAAGGACTTTGATTTTGTCCATAAATTTGGAAGCCATCGCGATGTTGGCATGCAATCCTTCCATAGGAGGAAGCGGAAAAGGGCATTTAGTCCGAGAAATTGACGCTCTTGGAGGGCAAATGGGACTGGCCATCGATGAAGCTTTCATTCAGAGCAAGATGCTCAACACGTCCAAAGGTCCTGCTGTCCACTCTTTGCGTGCCCAGGCGGACAAAGTGCTGTATCATCAGGCTATGAAGCGTGCCTTGGAGGAACAAAAAGGTCTGGACCTGAGGCAAGGAGAAGTTGTTGAGCTGCTTATGGAGGATGAGGAAGTTAAAGGTGTTCAGTTGAATACGGGAGCCCTTTACAGAGCAAAGGCAGTCATCCTGGCAACGGGAACCTTTCTCGGTGGGCGAATCTTTATCGGCGAATACAACTATATAAGCGGGCCAAACGGCCTTTCCCCATCTCTTCGACTGGCAGATAACTTGAAAGATCTAGGCCTTGCAATGCGTAGGTTTAAGACCGGGACGCCGGCCAGGGTGAAGGGCAGTACATTGAATTACGATCTGATGGTGGAGCAGCCGGGAGACGAAGAGATCGTTCCATTTTCCTTTATGAATGAGAAGTTGGAATGCGATCAGGTTTCCTGCTGGCTTACCTATATCAATGAAGAAACTCATGATATAATCCGCCGGAACTTTGATCGCTCCGCTCTCTTCGGCGGTCAGATTGAGGGTGTCGGCCCCAGGTATTGTCCTTCAATTGAGGATAAGGTAAATCGGTTTGCCGATAAGAAACGGCATCAGCTATTTATTGAGCCGGAGGGACTGACTACAGAGGAAATGTACGTTCAGGGGATGTCTTCCAGCCTTCCGGAAGATGTTCAGGAGCAGTTCTACAAAAGCATACCCGGACTTGAGAATCTGAAGATCGTACGACCGGCCTACGCCATGGAATACGATTGCATCGATCCCCAGGAGCTGCATTTAAACTTAGAGCATAAGAGGATTAACAATCTGTTCTGCGCCGGCCAGTTCAATGGAAGCTCCGGCTATGAGGAGGCTGCAGCCCAAGGCTTAATGGCGGGCATTAATGCGGTACGTAAGCTGGATGGAAAGGGGCCTTTTGTGCTGGATCGATCCGAGGCTTATATAGGGGTGCTGATTGACGACTTAATTACCAAGGGGACCAATGAACCATATCGAATCATGACTTCCCGTGCGGAATATCGCCTTGTACTCCGTCAGGATAATGCGGAACAGCGCCTAACAGAGAGGGGCTACGAAGCGGGGTCGGTACTGCAGGAACGTTATGAGGCTTTTTTGACGCGGAAGAATTCTGTGGAAACAGAGTTGAAGCGCCTGGAAAAAGTGATGGCGACTCCGTCTACTGCGAATGCTTTTCTCGAATCCATTGGAAGCGCTTCGCTGCAGAGCGGGATCTCTTTGGCAGAGCTGTTGCGGCGACCGGAGCTGACCTACGAGGGATTGGCCCAACTGGATCCGGAGAGAAAGCCCCTGTCACGGCATGTGATCACTTCTGTTGAAGTGCAGATTAAATATGCAGGTTATATTACCAAGCAGCTGCAGCAAATCGAGAGGTTTAGGAAGCTGGAGAATAAGAAGATACCTTTGGATCTAGATTACGAGAAGTTGGATGGGCTTCGGATTGAGGCGAGGCAGAAGCTTGCCCAGCATCGGCCACTGTCTATTGGACAGGCGACGCGGATATCGGGGGTTTCACCTGCGGATATCAATGTGTTACTAATCCATTTGGAGAGGCAGAGGCGTTCACGATAGCTATGGTAATATTTTGGATTTGATATAACACCTAGGCATAGCACCTGTGGAAATTTTGCCTATTTTTCATCCCGAAATTAGGTAAGAATTGCAGGGAAGAGCGGAATCTTACCTACTTCCCGCCTGGGAATTAGGAAAGAATTGAGGAAGGAAGAGCAAACTTACCTACTTTTCATCCCGAAATCAGGTAAGAATTGTAGTGAAGAGCGGACGCTTACCTACTTTCCGCCTGGGAATTAGGTAAGAATTGAGGAGAAGAGAGCAAACTTACCTACATTTCGCCTTGGGATTAGGGAAGAATTGCAGTGAAGAGCGGACGCTTACCTACTTTACGCCTCGGAATTAGGTAAGAATTGTAGTGAAGAGTGGACTTTTACCTACTTTCTACCTTAGAAATAGGTAAGAATTCAGGAGAATCGAGCAATCTTACCTACTTTTGACCTTGAAATTAGGTAAGAATTGCAGTGAAGAGCGGATTATTACCTACTTTACGCCTTAGAAATAGGTAAGAATTGAGGAAAAGAGAGCAGTCTTACCTACTTTCCG
>JBAYOC010000007.1:0-13935 GCA_041678465.1 Anaerovoracaceae bacterium
CTCGTCGAGTGCTTCATTTAGATTCCCGTTTTCAATAAGAAATTGATTTGTAACTACGTCTTGTCCGCTATAGAGCAGGATACAATCCGCCGGTTCCCCGTCTCTGCCGGCCCTTCCCGCTTCCTGGTAATAGCTCTCGATATCCTTCGGCATGTTGTAATGTATGACGAAGGACACGTTGGATTTATCAATTCCCATACCAAATGCATTGGTTGCTGCCATGATGGAGCTCCTGTCATATAGAAAGTCCTCTTGATTGGCCTTTCGCTCCTGATCTGACAGGCCTGCATGATATCGGGTTGCCCCATAGCCCTCTTCACACAAAACATCACATACTTTCTCCACATTTTTTCGCGTAGAGCAGTAGATGATGCCACTTTTCTGGTCGTACTTTTTTAAGAGATCAAGTAAAGTCGACATTTTATCTTTTGGGTGCTTCACTTCAAAATATAGATTCTTTCGATCAAATCCGGTGGAGACAAGGGTTGGGTTGTCCAGCTTCAAGAGTCTTATTATGTCTTCACGGACTTCACCCGTTGCAGTAGCGGTAAAGGCGCTTACCGGCGGACGAATCGGAAGCATTTCAATGAATTTTTCTATGAGTAGGTAGCTTGGCCGAAAATCCTGGCCCCATTGAGAAACACAATGAGCCTCGTCAACTGTCACCATTGAGATTTTAGATTTCTGCACGAGGTTTTGAAATTCTTCTGTCAACAATCGCTCCGGAGCCACGTAAATAATTTTGTACTCTCCGCTTTCAGCGTTCCGCAAAACCCGTTGAAACTGAGAAGGCGATAATGAACTGTTTAGGAAGGCAGCCTTCACGCCGGCCTGTACCAAAGCGTTTACTTGATCTTTCATTAAGGATATGAGGGGAGAAATTACCAGAGTAATGCCTTCCATCATTAATGCCGGAATTTGAAAGCAAAGGGATTTTCCTGCTCCCGTGGGCATAATCCCTACAACATTTAGTCCTTTGAGAATATCATCTATTATTGTTTCCTGGCCATCCCTAAAAGCCGTATATCCAAAATACTGTTTTAATATCCGGTGTTTGTCGCTCATTAAACTAGCCTTTCCATCCTTCTGAACACGTTGATCATCTCAGCCGTCAAAGAAATATAGCTGTCCGGCTCCGGTATTTCATCCCGGGGAATCAAGACTCCTACAGCCAGCTCATTTTCATCGAGACAGATGGAATCGCTTCCGTCGAGCTCAGCGAAAAAACCGGCCAGAAGGGTATCAGTAAAGGGCCAGGGCTGGCTCTTATAATAACTAACGTTCTTCACCAGCAGCCCCACTTCCTCCATAACCTCCCGATGAACCGTCTGCTCCAAGCTCTCTCCGATCTCATTAAACCCGGCGATTAAAGCATAATTGCTGTATTCTCGATTGGCATATTTAGTCATGAGCAACCTGTCCCCATCGTGGACCGCCACGATGACACAGGGCGAAATAGTGGGATAGACAGTTAAGCCGCAGCTTGGGCAATACAGCATGCGCTCTTTTTCTGAGCGTTTCAGTGATTCACCACATCGGCTGCAAAATTTATGATCTGCATACCAGCGATTCAACTGCAAACCTATTACACCCGCAAAGGAACGCCAGTATTTTTTCTCTGATCGAAACCTGTTGCTACTCACATAGACCCAGCCCGGCAACTCGTCCAGACTATCTTCTTCCACCAGAAAATAATTGAACTCGTCAATGGTAAATAAAAACTGGGCCTCCTCAGACAGATTAGGGTGGCTCTCGGAATAATCGGCAAAGGACGGGTACCAAAGCTTATCCTTACCCTCCCGGACCAGCACCGAATTCCCTTGATAAGCTAGAAACAGATCCTCTGGTTCCGCCCTCCTATTTTCAAACATATTATCAAATACTCTTGGGTCAATGTCATGTATCATTTACTAATCATCCTTTTCGTTGTTGCCGTCGTTGAATCTTTGCTTCGCTATCAGCAATTGGCCTCGGCTATAGCTTTACTATCGGGTGACGGATAATGGTTTTTAGCTTCTCAGGTGCCGTCTTGCGGGGGTCTCCCAGGTAAATCTCGTGGTGTTGCCGCAAGCCGGACATTTCGGTCCGGTATCCGTTGACTTCAATAAATTGATCTAACGCAGCGATGGTGGGCGGTTCGTCGTCATAAGACCCGGTATGCATCACCTGTGCGCAGAGGCCTTCCGTAAAATCTTCCAGCCTTGCAATGGATATGTCAAGCTCCGGCTTTTTCTTTGACAAGACCGCTTTGGCTGTTTCAAATATTTCCTCTGTGACGAACTCCGGCTGGCGGATCATCATGATCCAGCTAAATTCATCCTTCCTGCCGATCACACTGCCATCAAAAGGCTTGCCGAAAAACCACCACAGTCCCTCTAAGGGTGGAACCACATAGTCAAAATATCCCTGGGGTTGAACGCCCCACTTCTTGCTCATCTTAATGGAATAGGACAGACCGTACAGTATTTCTACGGCCGCCTGGTAAAGTTCGGAGGTGTTGGGATCGCCCTCGCCGTCAACCATAAGGAACCGCATTGCCGGCACGTCTATGATACCCGGCTTATTCCCAGGCTGGTATAGGTCTTTATACTTTTTAAAATCGAAGGTTGCCATAGATGATCAGTCCTTTCACATAGTATTCCTATAATACGCTTTAGTCTTCCTTTTCCTCGCGATGAATTGTACTAAGCAAGGCCTCCTGCAGCACTTGAGAGAAATTGACTTCCTGCGATACCGCTTTTAGAATATTAAGCAAAGTAGTGCTATCGTCTGCACCTCCAGAACAGGGAAGAATTTTATCTAAGAACATGAAATTCGAAGTCATCTTTTATCTCCCTAAATGTTTTAGATTCTTCAATATTCTACCATAATATATACCGTAATCCAATATCTTTGGGGTAATTGTCGTGCCCTTTTGATTTGCACCTTGATAAGGAAGCTTTTTCTCATCTGAAATAATAATACCTTATAATTTTTTATATAAATTTTAATATGAGAGGCAATATCTACAAGTAGTTATTGGGGTCTTACTCTGCGAAATCCAGATACTTGCCATAGCCCTGGGACTCCATCTCCTCTTTGGGGATGAAGCGCAAAGCGGCGCTGTTGATGCAATACCGCAAACCGCCCTTTTCCCGCGGCCCGTCCTCAAAGACGTGACCCATATGAATGTCCCCCACCCGGCTCCGGATTTCCTCCCGAATCATGCCGTGACCGAGATCCCTGTGTGCGGTGAGAACAGAAGAATCGATGGGATTGGAAAAACTGGGCCATCCACAGGCTTCGAACTTATCCCGGGATCCAAACAATGGCTCGCCTGTGGTGATGTCCACGTAGATACCCGGAGAAAAAGCGTCCCAGTATTCATTTTCATAAGGGGGTTCCGTACCGTTTTCATATGCTACCCGGTACTGCATCTCGCTGAGCCGGCCGTTCAGGTCGGCAGGATTAGGGCGGACATAGTCTTCCGGATTGACCAGGGAATCTTTGGCCATTTCAAACAAAGCCGGACCGATATGGCAGTACCCTCCGGGATTCTTTGTCAGATAGTCCTGATGGTATTCCTCCGCCGGGTAGTAGTTCAGTAGAGGGACAACTTCCACGGCGATTGGGTCACGGAAATCTTTCTGAAGCTTTTCAACAGCCGATTGGGCTACAAATTCGTCCTCTGAGTCCACATAGTAGATACCCGTTCGGTACTGGCTTCCAACGTCATTGCCCTGGCGGTTTCGGGAAACCGGGTCGATGGCCTTGAAGTAAAGGCTAAGGAGATAGGGTAAAGGAACTTGCAAAGGGTCATATTCTACTCGAACGGTTTCCGCATGACCGGTATCCCTATGGCACACATCCTCATAAGTAGGATTCTCTGTTGTCCCGTTTGCATACCCCACCTGAGTATCCAGAACTCCGGTAATCAGCTGCAAATATTTCTCCAAGCCCCAAAAACATCCGCCGGCCAGGTGGATCACTTTCGCACCGGGGCTTGATCCCTTTCGGGTTTGGTTTTGTTTGGTTCTGTGACACATGGATATGCCTCCTTCTATATTTATGCTATATATTTATGCTGCTATATTCATACTACTATTATACCCAAATAGAAACAAGGGAACACTTTACGTTTGATAACCTCCTAAATGTCGCGTTGGGTGTGCAGAATTTCAATTAATCTGTGATTTTTCTATGGATTTTCACATATTAATTGAAAATTTGAACAGAATTCAATCAATAAGGCCTAAATTCCACATACTACTTGAAATTCTGCACAGTTGGGGGTGCTAACGACAAATGAAAGAGTGGGGTGGCTGACGGCGAATGGAATGAGTGCGGTGAGTGGGGTGCTAACGACAAATGAAAGAGTGGGGTGATGACGACGACTGGGGTGCATCTGGGTGACTGACGACAAATAGCTTGCAGTTGGGGCGCGGATTAGAACGGAGTACAGCTACGTTAAAGGGCATACAATTAAGCTCAGTGACCGAAAAATAAAAAACGACTCCGAAAAGAATTCCGTAGTCGCTTTTATTCGCCTGATTCTGCTATTAGCTACTTGCCCTATTTATAGTTCTCGGACTTGATCTGGAAATAGGCCTTGGAGTGC
The DNA here is from genome assembly GCA_041678465.1 of Anaerovoracaceae bacterium. GTDB lineage: Bacteria > Bacillota > Clostridia > Peptostreptococcales > Anaerovoracaceae > UBA1426. The sequence goes on from JBAYOC010000007.1 coordinate 4,598, forward strand.
TTGCAGACAGGGCAAAGCTCCAGAGCTTTCTTTCCCACATATTGGTGACCGCAATTTGCGCACTGCCAAAGGACATCCTCATCCTTTTCGAAGACCTTTCCTTCTTTCACGTTTTCAGCCAGCGCTCTATATCTTTCCTCATGCTCTTTTTCGATCTTGGCAACGCCTTCCATCTGGAATGCGATGTCGGCAAAACCTTCTTCTCTTGCAACCTCAGCCATCTCCTTGTACATCTTGGTCCATTCGTAATTTTCACCTGCAGCCGCATCCAGCAGGTTTTCTTCGGTGGTACCGATGCCATGAGCTAACTTAAACCAGAGCTCCGCATGTTCTTTTTCATTTCCTGCCGTCTCTAAGAATATGGCTGCAATCTGTTCGTAACCATCTTTCTTAGCCTTGGACGCATAATAAGTATACTTGTTTCTCGCTTCTGATTCTCCCGCAAAAGCAATCAATAAGTTCTCCAGTGTTTTGGTACCCTTTAGATCTTTCATTTTCTCATTTCCTCCTGATATATAAAATAAAAAAACTCACATACCTTATTTATACCACCTTATCATGCCCCTAAACTCATAAATTCATCATTGCGGAAGCAATTTCTCCTCCCACCCCAGCATTGTTCAAGACCAGCTGGATATTTGCTTCCAGGCTCCGGCCCTCTGTCAACTCCTTGACCTTGTCTAAAAGAAATGGTGTAATCCGTTTTCCCTTGATTCCCTTTTCCTCACTCTCCCTTATCGCCTGGCGAATGGTGAGATCCATGCTTTCAAAGTCGATTTCATGCTCCGCCGGAATGGGACAGGTCACCAGCATGCCACCCTTGAGCCCCAAACTTGACTTAGCCATTATTAATTTTGCAATTTCCCGGGGGTCATCCATTCTGCACTCCGCCGGGAACCCGCTCTTCCTGCTGTAGAAAGCCGGAAATTCGTCACTTCCGAAAGTGATAACGGGAACGCCGCCCGTCTCCAAGTACTCGAGGGTAGCGCCGATATCCAATATGGACTTCACGCCTGCACAGATAACCACCACATTGGTTTGCTTCAGTTCTTCCAAATCTGCGGAAATATCAAATGACTCCGCCACTCCCCGGTGAACACCACCGATGCCGCCTGTTACAAAGAGAGGGATTCCCACCTGCTCGGCAATAATCATGGTACCGGCTACGGTGGTTGCTCCATCAAGGCCCTTGGCAACGATAAGCGGAAAATCTCTACGGCTGACTTTAACCACATGCTCTGCTTTAGCAAGGTATTCGATTTCCTCTTTTGTCATACCTACCTTTATCCTGCCTTTTATAATACCAATGGTAGCGGGTACGGCTCCTTTGCTGTGAATGACCTCCTCTACCTCGAGGGCGGTCTCTATATTTTTCGGGTAGGGCATTCCGTGGGCGATGATGGTGGACTCCAAAGCGATTACAACCTTTCCCTCATCCAAAGCGGTCTTCACTTCGGGCTTTATGTCTATATATCGGTTCATTTGATTCTCCTCTCTATTTCACTTAGTGTGAGTATCGGATTTACAGCCATTTTAGACTCCATTGCCAGAGAGGCTGCCCCCAAAGAGAAATGGGTAGTTTTCACCATATCATACCCATTAATGAAACTATAAATCGCCGCTGCGGAAAAAGCATCGCCGGCTCCTGTGGCTGAGCCTGAACCGCTTAATCCTGACAGAGGCTTCAGTAGATCCGCTTGCACTCCGTCGGTAAAGTAAACGCCTCCCGCCGACAAGCTTATAAATACCCGTTTTACCCCTTTGTCAATAAACAATTTACCCGCCTCTTCTAAAGCGCGGGGATCACGTATTTCCATATCCAATAGAACCTCAGCCTCGGCACGATTTGGTTTTATCGTGTGAAAACTTCCGATAAGTTCCTTTGCGCGCTCTGCTTTTACCGTAGATACGGGATCCAGAAAAAGAGGTTTGTCTCCCAGCCGTTCAATGGCATAGGCCAGTGTTTCCACCGTCAAGTTAGTATCCAGCGCAACCATCTTCGCTCCGGTTGCTGCTTGCACGGCTTCATCAATTATTTCAGGGGATATGTGTTCCAATGCATCCATATTGGACAGTGCCAGCTCCATGTCCCCTATCATGTTGAGTATGGATATATACATGGCTGTGCTTTCGCCGGGGAGTAGCCTCACTCCGGACACGTCCACTCCCAGATCCGCTAGCTCTCTTACCGCGGCCCTTCCAGTCAGGTCCTCCCCCACCACGGAAAACAGACTGACAGGAACGCCCAACCTACCTAAATTCTCGGTAATATTTCTACCCACCCCTCCATAAGCAATGGTGATCTTGCCGGGATTGGAGTCGGCATAAACCAGTCTCTCATAGGGATGTCCTTCAATGTCCGCGGTTATACCGCCAATTACAATTACTTCACTCATAATGTCATCCTTTGCATGATTTACACTAGTGTAATGTCTTGCTTATTAGCCTACTTATTTGCCAGACGTTACACCAAAATACTGCCACCTACAAACTCACGAATGATAGAGTTGTTTGCGATGACAGAATCGTCCTCAATGGTATGGAAAAAGTGGAGAAATCTCAGCAGCCTTACCGCTTCACTGTAAGCCGGCTCCTCTTGTTTTATGGCTCTTAGCATGGGTTCTGCGTACTTCTTCAGCACCGCAAGCTCATAGATGTGGGCCGAATTAAAAAGTACATCCGCCTCTCCATTGAAAGGAAAGATATTTCTGTCCTCGCCGTCACGCACTTTCTTCCATTGTTCGATGGTTCGACCCGCTTCATAGCCCCGAAACTGATGATCCCTTACTATGCGTCGAAGGAATCTGGCATCTGTGGTAGGAATCCGGTTGTGATTATCGATATTAAGCTGCGTGAAGGGACTGATGTAGATCTTGAATTTCGTTTCTTCATCCAGATCCATTGTCAATGCCCGGTTAAGACCATGGATCCCTTCGATGACGATGGGTTGGTTGGAATTTATTTTTGTGACTCTGGTACCATAGTGCTTTTTTCCCTGGAAGAAATCAAACGTAGGAAGGTCTACCTCTTTGCCTAAAAGCAGATCATTCATATTTCGGTTGAACAGATCTATGTCAAGTGCTTCAATATCCTCAAAATTTGGTGTGCCGTCAGGTAGCAAGGGCGTTTGTTGCCTTTCCACAAAATAGTCGTCGGTTCCGATGTAGAGGGGGTTTTCTCCGTTCACCCTCAACTGGATACTAAGGCGCTTGGCAAAGGTGGTCTTACCGGAAGAGGATGGCCCGGAAATAAGTATGATTCTTTTCTTTTTTCGAATAATCTCGTCTGCAATACCGGCAATCTTCTTCTCATGAAGAGCTTCGGATATCTGAATCATTTCCTTGTACTCGCCGGAGTCAATCTTATGGTTGAGGTCCTCCACATAGGAAATGCCCATGAGATTGCCCCATTTTTTTGCTTCTCCAAATGCCTGATAGAGTTTCCTGTCATCCCGGAATTCCGGAATTTTATCCGGCGTAGCAGGCTCAGGAAATCGAATAAGTACCCCGTTCCGATACTTTCTCAACTCAAAATACCCGATGTATCCTGAAGACGGTACCATCTGATTATAGAAGAAGTTAAGGAAACCATCACAGGAATAAACGGGGACGCTTTTAATATCGGGGGCACCTCGCAGGATGCGACGCTTTTCATCATGATTGTTGTCTGCAAAGAGATCAAATGCCTCTTCCCGAGTAAGCACTATGCGCTTAAATGGAATATCGGCCTGAACCAGTTCCTTCATCTTCCCTTGTATTTTCGCAACGTCCGCCGCCAACAAGGGTTCACGTGTTTTGATTTCAGTGTAGATGCCCTTGTTCAATGAATTTTGTATTTCTACCCTTACATTTCCCAACAGCTGGTTTATAGCTTTCAGGTAAAGAAAGGACACACCGCTCTGATAAATTCTGGCGGCAATGGGATTTCTCATATCCAGAAATGTAACCGTACAGGATTCCGCGAGGCCTCGTGTCAGCTCACGGACGCGATTGTCCACTTTTGCGGCCAGGACTTTGTAGGGAAGCCTCTCCTGGTACTGCTTCACCAGCTCCTCCAGGGTAGTGCACTCCTTTACCTCTTGTACGATTGGCTCGTCTCCCGGTTGTAGTATCAATGTAATAGGGATCATACGCTACTCCTTTGTCTATTCTTTAGACGCTATCTTTTTTACTATAGTATATTGTACCATATTTTAATCTACTCAACCACCAGGTGGTGGCATGGGGACGGGGGCGAAATGGCGATTTACGAAATGGCGATTTACGTTGAAACAATGCAATTTTTACTGTATAATAGGGATATACATTTGTAAGTGAATACTATCTCAGGAGTTTACATGAAGCTTTCTTCATTGATACGTTTTGCCGGGTTCGGATTAAGTACCATCCTGTTTTCTAGAAAGAAAGCCATTCTTGGGACGATTATCCTAACGGATAAATGCAACCTGCAATGTAAACATTGCTCGGTAAATAATCTTACGGCTATCATATATCCGTATCAACAGATCAAAAAAGAAATGATACAGTTGTACCAGAAGGGGATACGGATTCTCTTTTTTTGTGGTGGAGAAACCTTTTTATGGAACGAAAGTGGCAAAACACTTCGTGACTTGGTTGTGGAAGCAAAGAAAATGGGATTTCTGATTGTCAATGTTGTTACAAACGGCACATTTAAGTTAGATTTGCCCGAAGCTGACCTGATTTTGCTAAGTCTTGATGGTGATCGGGAGCACCATGATGAAATTCGCGGTGAAACATATGATATGATTATGAAGAACATTGACGAGGCCACATTAAATAATATCTGTTTATATATGGCAGTGAATCAATTGAACAAAGGAACGATCAAAGCTGTTTGCCAAGTCGCAATGGAAAAAAGATCATTGAGAGCCGCTTCCTTTAATTTCCATACACCGTACCCGGACACAGAAGCGTTAGCTTTGAGTGTTGAAGAAAAGCAGGATTGCTGCAATGAAATTGCCACACTATTGGATGCGGGTTATCCTGTGTTCAACCTCAGGTCGGCTTTTCCATATATTGTACATAACAAGTTTCCTGTGCCCTGCCATCAATGCGTCGTAATGGAAAATGGCAGACTTTCCGTGTGTGGACGGTGTATTGATGTGCCTGGACTTTGCCAAAAATGCGGCTATTTTTTTGCAGCAGAATATACGTTGGTGTTTAGCGGAAATGTACGAATTATCGCAGATATGCTAAGAACCTATCTAAAATACATATAAGAACGGGTGATAGACATACTATGGGAATCTTAACCTCGACAGCCCGAATGTGGCTCACACGCTCACCAAAGCCTTTTACATTTGTAAGTGAATACGAAAATCAATTCTTCTATCAAGATTCGGAAAATCTTGGTCTATATGTACATATCCCTTTTTGCAGGTCAATCTGTGATTTCTGCCCCTATTGCAAAACCCTGTTCAATCCGGAACTGGCCAGTCGGTATGTTGATGCGTTGCTTAAGGAAATTGATCTGGTAGGTAGCATGCATGGTGGTATAAAAGTGCATGTTACAAGTCTCTACTTTGGCGGAGGTACGCCTGCGTTAATCGCAGATGACATCCATAGAATTATTATCCGATTGAAAGAATATTTTGTCATTTCAGAAGGAATTGGCTTGGAGCTACATCCACAGGATGTAAGTGAGGAAACGCTGGTAAAATTGAAGCAAGCCGGTGTTACGAAAATCAGTATTGGCGTCCAATCTTTTCAAAAAGGTTACTTAGATCTGTTAGGTCGCCGGGAAAATGACTTTGAGCCTATGTTCAACGCTCTTGCTAAGGTTTCGTTTGAAACGATATCCATGGATTTCATTTTTGCTCTCCCAAATCAAACCATAGACAGCTTGAAAGCAGACATAGAAACAGCCTTCAGCAATGGAGCCAATCATATCGCAGTGTATCCATTTATAGAGTTCACCTTTACAGAGCGTAATTTTTCAAAAATGAAGGAGAAGGAAAAGAAGACCCTGCTTTACCAATTGGTTGAGTATTGCGAAGGGCAAGGCTATGTCCGTGATTCAATATGGACGTTCTCAAAAGATGGAGACTCAAAATATTCTTCTATGACACGAGAGAATTTTTTGGGCTTTGGATGTTCTGCAACAACCCTTCTTAAAGACAGGTTTAAGATTAATACCTTTGATATCTCTCACTACATTGAACGAGTTGAAAACCGGAATCTTCCAACAGCGCTAACGCTAAAATTTAGTCTCCGGCAGCGGATGGTTTATTATCTGTTCTGGACTGCTTATACAATGCGTGTTAACAGGAGTAGCTTCGATACTTTTTTTGACCGTTCTCTCGAACAATGCTACGGATTCGAATTGCAGATAGCACGAATGCTTGGATTTGTCAGAAAAGAAAACAACGATTATATCATGACAACAAGAGGCTCTTATTATTACCATTATTTCGAGCACTTCTACACGCTTTCATACATTGACCAGATGTGGAACCTGATGCAGAACAATGCCTTTCCCGAAAAACTCACCATCCGCTGATTTGCTCAGTCGTTACTGTTCACACCCACCCGAAATCTAGCATCCGTTTGCTGGGGGTGTTTCCGTAGAAACCGTGAACCTCTTGAGGTTTTTATGCTCAATCTAGTAAAGAGCATCAAAAAACCGTCGGTTTCCAAGGAAATTCCCCCGGCAGACGGATGCGGGGGTGTGAACTGTAACTCTCAGTCACTCATAAGGGGGGGGCACGGGGCTATTTTTCTTGACAAACAGGATTCTGCCATATATAATTCGTCTATATATCAAAAATATAACAGCGATGACAGGGTAAAGTAAGTGATACCAACTGTTCACAGAGAGTCGGTTAGGCTGAGATCCGGCAGCAGAGTTTCACTGAAGTTCCCCCTCGAGCTTGTCCGCCGAAGAGACCTCAAAGAGGGTTAAATAAGCGCACACGGGTTCCTCCGTTACCAGGATACGGGTTTATGCCCTAAGTGGTCATGACAGCATCCACTGCCATGGCAATAAGAGTGGTACCACGGGTCTTCCCGTCTCTTGCGAGACGGAAAGACCTTTTTGTTTGTGATGTTAGCAACGATCACGTTCACACCCGAAAGCCCCACCATTACAGAAGAGCAAGACGAGCAGTAGGAAAAAGAAAAGAAGGCTGTCATCAATGCCCCCGAAACGGTCACAACGGTCCATATGGAATACCTCCTTTAGGTTTTTCTTCATAGTATGAAGGAGGAACAAAGTTGGTTACTAATATGAAATTTTCAAGCGCACAGTTGGTTTTTTAGCCTACTTGCAAATATGAATTGAAATAATGCCGATTTTTTCATTGGGGCCCCCGCAAAGCAGAGCTTTGTGGGGAGAGGAGGAGCAACGTAGTGCGTGAGCTTTCATCGCTTGCGATGAAACGAACGAAGCGGAGTTTGCTCCGACGAAGGAGGTTGAAAAAATGATTTGGAATAGAGCGAAGGAAAGCATGAGCCGGGACGAAATGCACAACCTGCAGAGCGCAAGGCTCCATTCTACGGTAAAACGCATGTACCATAACGTGCCTTTTTACCGCCATAAAATGCAGGTAATGGGTCTGGAGCCCGGCGATATTCGTAGCATCGATGACATCGTAAATCTGCCCTTTACCACGAAGCAGGACCTGCGGGATAATTATCCTTTTGGTCTTTTTGCCGTACCGAAAAGCCAGGTGGTCCGAGTCCATGCATCCACCGGGACAACGGGCAAGCCCACGGTTGTCGCCTACAGCAGAAAAGATATCGAAATTTTTTCTGAAGTAGTGACCAGGTCATTGGTAGCCGCAGGAGCCACTGCCGATGATGTGATTCAAGTTGCTTTCGGCTACGGTCTCTTTACAGGAGGCCTCGGCCTCCACTATGGTGCAGAAAATCTGGGCGCCACTGTAGTGCCTATTTCCGGAGGAAACACGGCTAAACAGGTCCAACTCCTGCAGGATTTTGGCAGCACGGTTCTGGCCTGCACGCCATCTTACGCCGCCTACCTCCTTGAAACCTTGCAGGAAGCCGGCGTGGATGCCGCTTCCCTCCCCCTTCGCGTCGGTATTTTCGGCGCGGAACCCTGGACCCCCGAAATGAAGGCCAAGATTGAAGAAGGGCTGAACATCCAAGCTTTTGACATTTACGGACTGAGCGAAATCATCGGCCCAGGAGTCTCCATCGGATGCAATGTAGGCGAAGGACTTCACGTCTCGGAAGACCACTTTGTACCTGAAATCATCGATCCTAACACCTTGCAACCCATTGCGGAAGGACAGACCGGCGAACTGGTATTCACCACCATTACAAAGGAAGCCATGCCCCTCCTGCGCTACCGCACCAGAGATCTCTCTTCTCTGAACTACACACCCTGCGAATGTGGGCGCACCAATGTGCGCATGGCCAAGATTTACGGCCGCTCAGACGATATGCTCATCATCCGTGGCGTCAACATCTTCCCGACCCAGATTGAGAGCATCCTTCTTGAAATTCCCGAAGCCAAACCTCACTACATGTTGGTGGTGGATCGGCAGGGCAGCCTGGACACGCTGGAAGTGCAGGTAGAGATTGATGACACCTATTTCTCCGATGAGCTGGTTGAGCTTGGGAAAATAAATAAGAAAATCAAACATAAAATAGAGAGCACCCTGGGAATCAGTGTTATACTTAAGCTAATGGAAAGCAAAACCATCGCAAGAAGCGAAGGCAAGGCGAAACGCGTCATCGATAAACGGATGTTTTAAGTAACTGTCAGTAGTATGGAGGATAGCGAAATGATGATTAAACAACTCTCTGTCTTTGTTCAAAATGAAACGGGAAGGCTGGTTCGCGTTACAGAAATCCTGCAAGAAGCGGGCATTAATATCTCGGCTCTGTCCCTGGCCGAGACCGAAGAATATGGTATCCTACGCATGATTGTAAGCGACATTGATCTTGCCATAGAAACATTGAAACAAAGCGGTTACAAAGTCAAAGCCATCGATGTCATCTGTCTGGTGACTCCCGATGTTCCTGGTGCGCTCAATGAAAAATTGAAGCTCCTCGCATCAGAGAAAGTGGATGTGATCTATATGTACGGCTATTCCAACGGAGGTAAGGCTCGTCTGATCCTAAAGACCAGCGATCCCAAACGTGCTTCGGAGCTACTGACGCAACAGGAAAATAACTGAACCTACACTTAATACAAAGTTGCTGCACCCTATCAAGAGTACCCGATTTTTATGGGGACATTCTCGATAGGGTGCAGCTCTTTTTTGTTATTCCACTTGCTCGAGTAAGCTCTTGAAATCCAACAACTCCTGCTTAGTCATGGTGAGCCCTCTACCCATCTTGTGATGTCCCTCA
>JBAYOC010000008.1:0-12974 GCA_041678465.1 Anaerovoracaceae bacterium
GCCTTGGCAAAGGCAGTCATGGCATTGTCACGAGAGGGCATTCCAATGGTCTTGGCAACTGTGAATGCACTGCAAAGTCTTGTGGTTGGTGTGTTTGAGGAAGAACTGCAACATGCACTGCAATGCATCTATCAAGATTTATATAATGCATAGACCGCCGACAGCAAAACAGTTTATAGAATAGTATAAAGGAGACAGATGACTACTCGTCATCTGTCTCTTGCTTTTCCGAATCCTCCGGGGCGTCATCCTCTGTTAGGTCTGAAACGTACATAGAGTATCCATCCAAGGGATAATCCATACACTCAGAAAAATCAAATTTATATTTCATCTCTCCTAGTTTTTCCATACGATAAAGAGCAAGGGCTTCAACCACAGGAACATCAACGGTCTGCCCGTCGGAAAGAGCAGTGCAGCGGGCAAGAGATTCAAATGTATACCAATTTCGGAACCTGAAGAGCTCGTCAACAAAATAGCGCTTTTGGTCGAATTCGCTTCCCCGACTAAGTCCGATAAGTGCCTGGTGAATGGTAGTGATTAAGGTGAAAAAGTCTGTAGCATCATCAGGGATGCCTTTCATCAGATCATCGAAATAGCAGTCAAGAAGCTCCGTTAAGGTAGACGGGTCTACTTCATTCAAAACAGCGTAAAATGCCTCGTAAGATATTTCTTCTGTACATTCAATCAACTCTGCCAGATGTTCAAAGTATTCAAACTGATCCGGCGAGTCGATTTCCAGCAATTCAAGTACTTCTTCTATTCTCATTGGCCATCGCCTCCTTCATAAATGTCAAGATCAAGGTTTTTAAACGCCACCCGGAATTTGCCAATCTCAAAGATTCGGTTGATCATATTGACAAAATTCTCTGAGAGGTCGCTGGCGTAAAAAGTGTTTTCAAAGTTTGAATCCTGTGCCAGAAGGTCACTTTCGATCAGCTTTTTTTGGACATGTCCTGCAATCTCCCGGGACGGATCGATGATGTCTAATGAGGGATATAGTTTGCTGATGTTTTCCCGAATCAGAGGATAATGCGTGCATCCAAGGATCAGAGTATCAATCTTATGATAGGTCAAAAAGTGATCCATATAATATTGTATGGACAGATCCATGATTTCATTCTCAATGATGCCTTCCTCAATGAGAGGAACCAGTGTGGGGCAGGGAATTGCATGGAGCGGAAAATCCGGTGCCAGCTGATGTATCAGCTTCTCGTATACACCACTGTTATAGGTGACTTTGGTACTGATGATTCCAACGCTGTTATCTTTACTACAGGTAAGGGCAACTTTTTCCGCAGCGGGGCGTATGATGCCCACAATAGGAATATCCGGGTAGCGTTCTTGCAGTTCCGTCAGGCAGACGGCGCTTACCGTGTTGCAGGCAATCACGATCATTTTCACATTCCTTTGAACGAGAAAGTCCGCTATTTGCAGAGAGAATGTCTTGATCGTGGAAGGTGCTTTCGAACCATAGGGAGTTCTCGCTGTATCCCCGAAATATATAATCCGTTCATTCGGCATAGCCGAAAGCAGAGGAGAGATGCAGGTCAGTCCTCCTAATCCGGAATCAAAAAAGCCGATAGGTCTGTTATCCATATATCGCGTTTCCTTTCTAAGCAGTAGGTTACAGTTCACACCCCCGCATCCGTCTGCCGGGGGAATTTCCTCGGAAACCCACGGTTTTTTGATGCTCTTTACTAGATTGAGCATAAAAACCTCAAGAGGTTCACGGTTTCTACGGAAACACCCCCGGCAAAAGATGCTGGATTTCGGGTGGGTGTGAACTGTAACAACAGTAGTCCTGTTAGATGTAATATAACAAAAAAGAGGCTTTGATACAATTCAATTGTGGTATACTATTAAAAATAGTATATAGATAGGAGTTTATGACATGTCAGAGAACAAAGGAATTCAATCCAGAGATCAGGTTGAAGCAAAATATAAATGGGATATCGAGGCTATGTACCGCAAGGTGTCGGATTGGGAAGCGGACTACAAAAAGGCAGAGAAGCTGGCAGAGTCTTTCGCATCCTACGCGGGGCATTTAGGGGAAAACGCACAAGCTTTGCTGGATGCTTTTTCCGCGAAGGATACCCTGTGGCAAACGGTAGAAAAGGTATATGTCTACGCCCGTATGAAAAGGGATGAGGACACTAGAGTGGCAAAGTATCAAGCCATGACGGATAGAGCGCAAAGCCTGATTGCCAAAACGGCAGCCAACGCCTCTTTCTTTACGCCTGAGCTACTTGAAATCGATGAAGAACAGCTGTGGAACTATCTTAATCAATCGGAGGATCTTAGACTATATACACATGTGATAAAGCAGATATTGCGCGAAAAGCAACATGTACTCAGCAAGCCCGAGGAAAACATTCTGGCGCAATTCAGTGAATTGACCTCTGCTACCAATGATATATTCAGTATGATCAACAACGCGGATATCAAGTTCGGCGCTATAGAAGATGAAAAGGGAGAAATGGTAGAAGTGACTCATGGGAGATACTCAAGCCTGATGGAATCCCGCGATCGCCGTGTTCGCAAAGAAGCCTTTGAGCATATGTATGCAGCCTACGAAGCGCAGAGAAACACTCTGGCAACCACTTATAACTATAATACCAAAACCGACATGGTAGCAGCAAGAATTCGCAAATATGGTTCTGCCATAGAGGCTGCTCTTTCCGGAGATGACATACCTCTAAACGTGTATGACAACCTGATCGGGACTGTCAATAAAAGCCTGCCCTTGCTTCACCGTTATGTCGGGTTAAGGAAAAAAGCGTTGGGGCTGGATGCGGTCCACATGTACGACATGTATACACCTCTTGTTGAGAGCCCTATGGGAGAGATTAAATATGAGAGAGCCCTTGAAATGATTCAAGAGGGTTTAGCGCCTATGGGTGAAGACTATCTCTCCAATATGAAAAGGGGCTTCTCGGAAGGCTGGATCGATGTCTACGAAAACGAAGGTAAGACTAGCGGCGCTTATTCCTTTGGAAGCTATGACAGCTATCCCTATATACTATTGAACTACAACGGAAAACTCAAGGATGTGTTTACAATCGCCCATGAGATGGGTCATTCCATGCACTCCTTCTACACTAGGGGCACACAGCCCTTCGTCTATGGAGGGCATTCCATCTTTACGGCAGAGGTAGCTTCTACTGTAAATGAAAATCTATTGATGAAGCACATGCTGAAGGAGGAGACGGACGTTAGGCGGAAGCTGTATCTGCTGAATATGTATATCGAAGAGTTCAGAGCCACTTTGTTCCGCCAGACCATGTTTGCCGAATTCGAGAAGCTGACTCACGAGGCCATTGAGACCGGCGAAGTGTTAACTGCCGATTGGCTCAGCAAGAACTATCTGGAGTTGAATAAAAAATACTATGGGGATCAGGCGGTGTACGATGCACAGATTGCTATGGAATGGGCAAGAATCCCACACTTCTACAATGCTTTTTATGTCTACAAATACGCAACGGGCTATTCTGCTGCGGCAGCTCTCTCTGAGAGAATTATCCATGAGGGGACTGCTGCCAGGGAAGCTTATATCCGCTTCCTTGAGTCCGGCGAATCGGATGACCCCATTCCTCTGTTGAAACTGGCAGGCGTGGACATGAGCCAAGCAGGGCCTATTGAAAAAGCTATGGATACTTTTGAAACACTTTTGGACGAACTGGAAGGCATGTTGTAATAGCACCCGGGAGGAAGCCACCGATGGATAGCAGAATAATAAATATATTTGCCAATGAGGATTCCTATTCTCAGGACATCAGGAAGTTGCTGCGGAGAAAGCTGCAGCAGAGCGGTTTTACGGTTCCTAAGCAGTTTACGCCTGATGCGGAGCTGATTGTAAGCATAGGAGGCGATGGTGCACTTCTCCGGAATCTGCACAAGTTTGGGTTTCCACCAACCCCCTTTTTAGGCATCAACACAGGACATCTCGGCTTTTTTCAGGAGATTCACCCCGATGAACTGGACGAGTTTATCTTCATGTATAAACAGGGCAGATACAACATTCAGAACCTGAAAACTGTACAAGCTACCGTTGAGGAAAAAGACAAGCGATATGAATATATGGGACTCAATGAAATCACGATTAAAGGAGACCGTTCTGCGACGGTTCACTTGAATATTTCTATCGGCAACAGCTTTATCGAACGGTTCAGCGGGGACGGCATTCTGGTCTGCACTCCCGCAGGGAGCACCGCATACAATTACTCTTTAGGTGGCAGCATCGTAGATCCCAGGTTATCTATTCTGCAGATTACACCTATTGCACCTATGAATACCACAGCCTATCGCTCTTTCACCTCCAGTGTTGTGTTACCAAAAGAGCTGAACGTCACAATACACCCCGAGCACAGAGAAGGAAACGGTTTCATGATCGTAGCCGACGGGATGGAGCATAAACACAGCAACATCCGTGAAATCACGCTGGGCTTTTCCCAGACAGAGGTCAAGCTCATGCGGTTTGAGCATTATGATTTTTGGACCAAAGTTAAAACAAAGTTCCTATAAGAAAGGCAGAATCTTTTTATTAGTATTATGGACGACAGATATCAATACATTATCAAAAATGAAGATACAGAGCTCCCGATAAAGGAGCTCTTAAAGCGTAGACTTGGCATATCCACTCGCCTGTTGCGGAAGTTGAAAGAGGGTGACCGCGTATACCTCGACGGCCGAAAAATCAGGCTCTGTGAAAAAGGAAAGGCAGGGGAAAGAATTACCGTACTACTGCCGGAGGAGAGCAGCGGTTTTATTCCGGAAGCGATTCCCATTGAGGTGATTTTCGAGGACCCCGATCTGCTGGCAATCAATAAGCAACCCGGCTTTGTCGTTCATCCCACGAAAGGCCATCCTTGTCATACCATTGCGAACGGCTTGATGAAATACATGCTTGACAGAGGAGACCGTTACAAGATCCGCTTTATTAACCGCCTTGACATGGACACTACAGGAATCCTTCTCATCGGAAAGAACTCTCACTGCCAAGATGACTTTTCCAAGCAGGCCGCAGCGGGACGGATAGAGAAAAAATATCTTGCCGTGGTAAAGGGGCTTGTGATGCAGGACGGGGGTACGATCGATCTTCCCGTAGGGAAACCTGTAGACGATCAGCTTAGAAGAGCTGTAATCCCGGATGGTTACCCTTCAATAACACATTATGAAGTACTGGAGAGGTTTGATAGGGGCTATACTCTTGTCAGATTATTATTGGAAACGGGGCGCACGCATCAAATACGCGTTCATATGTCCCATATCGGCCATCCTGTTATAGGGGATGTCCTCTATGGAGGAGAAGCTGTACATTTGATAGAGAGGCAGGCTCTTCACGCAGAGGAACTGCATTTTAATCACCCTATTACCGGGGAAAGGCTTTCTTTGTATGCGCCTTTACCGGAAGATATGAAAAGGTTACTACGTCTTATCCGTTAACAGCCTCGGTCTGCACCATTTCTCCGAAAATACATATTATGAAGGAGCAATGTTTGATATTAGGACCAGGAGGTGTTTTTATTGGGAGACGATTATAGGTACTGCGATCCTTGCAAGGATGGGCCGGATTTAAGACGTGACCACCGTAGACATCACGACACCTGTGATGAGATAGAGAGCTGTAGAGTCTGTGATCCGTGTGATCCATGCTGCGATAAGGATGATGATTGGGACTTTGGAAGCTGGCTTCCTATTTTGGTTATTGTCTTTATACTCTGCGGCGGCTTCGGCTGGTTCGGTGGATTTGGCAAAAACGATTGCGGCGATAACAATGACGGCGGAGGCAGTTGGTTACTTATTTTGGTGGTTATAATACTGCTTTTCAACCAGGGAGATGGCAAAAAAGGAGGCTTCCTGGGAGGTCTGTTCTAACAACAGCATGCATTCCATAATGTCAGGGGACGACAGATCCGCCCCATAGCCGGTCTGTCGTCTTTTTGTTTGCTTTTCCGAGTGTGAATCTTCCTTTACTTTAAAGACTAAATAGCATACAATTTCTATGGTTCATAAACAAACAAGAGAAACTCCTGACGTACGCACTGAGGTGAATAATAATTGAAACTAATTTCTGATGAAAGAAAGCAACATGAGCTGGGGATGGCCTGCGCCATCCTCTGTGCCTTGTTATGGGGCGTACTTCCGATATACTGGAAGTCGATTCAATCCATAGACTCCCTGCTCATTATGTTCTACCGCCTGGTGCTGGCCTGCATCCTGGTCTTTGTCGTGGGTTTAATAAAGTACAAGTGGAAAGGCGTTATAGGGCCGTTGAAAGAGAAGGGGGCTATACCTGCCTTTTTTATAGCAGGGCTGATCATCTCCACAAACTGGGGCTTGTACATCTGGATGGTCAACGCCGGTTACATCATTCAAACTAGCATTGGTTATTATATCGAGCCATTGATGATCTGCGTCTTCGGTATCGTGTTCTTCAAGGAAAAACCCGAAAGATATAAAATAGCAGCAATTCTGCTTGCTTTATTAGGTGTATGCGTAATGTTGTTTTCCTATGGTGAAATCCCTGTGCTGGCCTTGGCATTAGCTGTTACATTTGCAACTTATGCAGCTATTAAAAAGAGACTTAACGCACCAGCCCTGCTCGCTCTTTTCTATGAGACAGTCTTTTTAGCACCTTTTGCCATTGTCATAATCCTCTATATGGAGTTGAGCGGCAAGGGTGCCTTCACTACCGCAGAACCTCCGCAGATTGCCTTACTCTTCCTGTCAGGGCTCTTTACAGCTATACCCTTATCCCTCTTTGCTATGGCGGCGAATCGAATCAGTCTGGTAGCTCTGGGAGTTACCGAATACATATCACCCTCAATATCCCTGGTATTGGGAATCTTTATTTATAAGGAAGGCTTTGATCTTTATCAGTTCATTGGTTTTTGCATTATCTGGGTGGGTCTAATTGTCTTTACCGTAGGAGGAATCTGCGAACATAAGATTCTCCAGAGTCAGTGGAAGAAGGAAGAAGAAGCACTTGCAGGGGAAGCCGATTAGGGTCTACTTTAGAGAGTGTCCAAGAAAGTCTGCGAATGTGGAATAATTAGCACGTAAAAGGGAGTAAATAGCAATATCTTGTTGACACTACTGGTTTATAGTGGTAAATTATGCTTAGATATTTAATATGTATCTCCATTAAGGCAAACCCAGTGAAAATTGGGGACGCGAAGCTACAGGGCCTAAGGATTCTTTCTATGGTTGCCAGTTGCCCACAATTCGGATACTGATATCGTTTAGGATGATACCTCTGAGCGAAGAGTTGAAAGGGCAGCGGCAAACCAAATTATGGTTGCCGTTTTGTTGTAATAATCGCCAAATTACAATTTCCGGCTGTAAGCGCATTGCGAAAGGAAGAGAATTATGAAACGATTTGTATCAAGAATTGCAGTAGTGCTGATGGTAGTGGTTTTGATGACGGGATCCGCCTTTGCGGCAGGCCCCGGACCAGAAATATTCCCAGCAAGTATCCTAGATAATTACACCGCCACAGCTGTGCAGGAAGCATATCATCCCGGTTCTGCAGAAGCTAAGATCATCAGGATAGCAGAAAAAGCCAATGATGATGTGGAAAAGGAAATTGTAAAAGCACAAAAGCAGGCAGATAAGGATAAGGACTTAGATCGCATCATCGAGAAACTTTTAGAGAAGACTGAAAGAATTATTTCGAAGGCCATCGGGCAGATTGAAAAGCTTGGAGGAGAGGCGGAATGTGTGTACGTGGAAGTGCTTATAGGAGATAGATTGGTGTTAGTGGATCCCTTAAGGATCGTGAGACTATAAGAATATGGTGTGCTGTGCAATTACCTGAAGATGTATTGAACTTCCTAATAGAATTTGTCGCCAAAGCCCGCAGGCATCCTGGAGTTAAGCGGATTGTACTGTACGGGTCTTATGCGCGAGGTTGTTGGAATGATTTAAGTGATATTGATATCGCGGCCTTCATTGGAAAAGGAGATAAAGAGGAGATCAGAGAGGTTTATAAACAACTCTCTGCTCTCTGCTATGATTATCCCTTCGATGTCCAGATACAGGTATTCTTTGAATCTGAGCTGCAAGACCCAATTGGGATTGTAGAGGAGATAGCAGGGTATGGCATTGAAATAACGGACCTTTCTTAATATCGGATTCATTATATCGAATGGAGTAATATCTGTGAATGGAGTATATATTCAAACAAGAGGATTAGGACTTGCCGAATGCAGTCATAACGGCAACAAAATCCGACTGCTCTCCTCTGAAAAAAATGCGGAAGTCATTCAAATGGATATCCTCCCGGATTCTATCATATGGATGACCCCGGGAGACAAGGGCAGTACGGAGTATTATTATGTCCTAGAAGGTAGACTACTGCTATTATTGGATGGCGTAGAACAAATGCTGAGTGAAGGTGACAGCTTTTCCGTTTCCAGCATTGATTCGGAGTTTCCCGTCAAGTGTTTGGAGAGATTGTCCCTGCTTTGCTTTTCTAATAGACCGATCTATGATGATATGTACCATCATATGGGCAATCTGAAGGAACTGGTAGAGAGGACTGAACGTAAAAACCAATATACCTATGACCACGGAAAGCGAGTCATGCAATACTCTCTATTGTTGGCAGAAGAGCTAAATATTGATTCTACAACGGTTAATGTAATGGTTATGGCCGCTGCTCTTCATGATGTAGGCAAGTGTTTTTTACCGGATCACATCCTAGCGGAAGACAATGAACTATCCGCTTATGACAGGATGCAAATCAGAAAGCATCCGCTGAACAGCTACCGTTTGATTTTAGGGAAGTTTGATGAGCATACTGCCAATATGGCACAAATGCATCATGAAAGAATAGACGGTTCCGGCTATCCATTCGGACTGAAAGGCAACGAAATTCCAATAGAAGCCCGCATCATCACCGTGGCAGATGTTTTTGATGCAATGACAACGGACCGCCCTTACAAAGCAAAGAAGAGTTTTGCCACAGCAATAGAGGAGCTGGAAAGTTTACAACACCAATACGATAGCAGGGTGATTGTCGCTTTAAAGCGGTTATATCAGGAAGGCAAATTGGAGGAGGTAATGAAATGACACCGGCTGAAAAGTACGTCTACTGGAGAATTCTATCGGATTACGATTTTGAAACTGCAAAGTGTCTTATAGCAGGAAAGCGATGGGTCTATGTCAGCTTTGTCTGTCATCAGTCGGTAGAGCGCCTCTTGAAAGGTATGCATATCTACCATACTAAAAAAGAGACTCCCAAAACTCACAATCTCAACTATATATTCAACCGAGTAATAAAGGAAGAAGCGTTTGTTCAAGGTTTGCAGGATCGCCAGACATTTGAGGCGGAAAAACTGGATAATATCGAGTTCATGGCAGATCTTATGTACTATTATATGAGCGACTATCCCTTTTCCTATAATAGAGTAATGGATAGGTTCATCGACGAGGAAAAAGCAATGGCAATATATAAACGGACCTCAGAACTGCTTGCTTGGCTAAAGAAGTTCCAAACGGAGCCCAGCTTGTCAGAGGTCGGAAAAGGTTTGGTTTAATGAATAGAAAGATTAAGAAACAGAATACATTTTTTGCGGTAATCCTGGCGCTTTCTCTCTGTTTCTCACTAGTAGCCTGCGGAAAGGAACCGGTGGTTGAGACCATGGTAATCGGAAACGGTCAGATGAGTGGGGTGTTCAGCCCATTCTTCTCGGAGACTGCTGATGATCAAGTGATTGTTGACTTAACTTCCATGACACTCCTTCGCCCGGATGTGGATGGTGAACCACGACCTTATGCTAGCTCTTGTGAGGTTCTGGAGGAAAAGGATCCTTCCGGAAAAACGCTTTATACCACCTATCGGTTTCAGTTAATGGACAACCTATACTTCAGCGACGGTGAACCTGTTACTGCAGACGATGTGGTTTTTTCCGTCAAGGTCCTCTGCGATCCTACATATAATGGCCTCTCTGCAGTAGGTACCCTGCCGATCAAAGGGTTGCAGGAATACAAATACGACAGACCCGATTATGAGGAAATGGTTGCTTCTTTAGAGGCTGAGGCCGATGAGATACCGGATGGATATATTGAAGAATATATTATGGAGATGGCGAAAGCCGACGTTGCAGCTTACGCAAAGGAAGATATCGTCGCCTATCTCGCTATTGATCTGGATCCTGCGCTGAGCGACGAGGAGACCACAAACTTTCTGATCGAAGCCTACTATCAATTTGAACTGGAGTACTCTTACGACTATTACCTGGATGGCGCAAAGGCCGCCTATTTTGATGAGCTCCTGTCAACTCGTCTTTCAGGCCCTCAAGACAGCATTTTGGTAACCGAAATTTCCGGCGTGAAAAAGGTGGATGAAAAGACAGTCGACATTATCCTTGTAGGGGTCAATCCCGCAGCCATCTTTGAACTTGGAGATATTGTCGTTTCCCCGGAGCACTATTATTGTGAAGGTGAAGAAAACGGCAAGCTGGCAAAGGGCAACCTGGACGGAATCCGGCAGCGCAGTGCCAGCCCACTTGGCGCAGGCCCATACATCTTCCAAAGCTTTGAAAATAACGTAGTCGCTTTGACAGCTAACGAGAACTACTTACCGGGTAAACCGGAAACAGTCAATCTCAAAGTAGTATCGTCCAGCGCTGCCAACATGCTCGATGCAATCATGCTCGCAGAGATTGACATGGCGCAGGTACCGGCTACAGAGGAAAACCGGTTGAGAGCAGAGGGGAACGGGCTTATTGCGGAGAACTTTGACTTTCCAGGCTATGGTTATATAGGAATTAACAGCATCAATATCAGCGATGTAGACGTGAGAAAAGGACTGCTGTCTCTGATGAATCGGGAACCGGCAGTAAACACATATTTTGGCATGATGGCGGAAGTGATCGAAAGACCTCTTTCTAAATCCTCGTGGGCTTATCCGGAAGACGCGAAGGCGGTCTATGCCTACGACCCGGGCCAGGCGCTGGCCTATTTCCTCAGCGCAGGGTATAAACAGACCATGGTAAAGGGTAAACCTTTGCTAGCCCGGGACGGAATTCAACTCTCCCTGATGGCCGGAGTGGGTGGTGAAGGTATCATGGATCACCCTGCCGCACTGGTATTTACCCAAATGAAGACAGATTTGGAGGAAATGGGAGGTAGTTTGGAGATCATAGACTCGGACATGTCTGTGTTAGTAGAAGGCCTGTATCAGGGCAGCTGGGACTTATGGGCTGCATCTTGGGAGCTCCCCATAGATCCGGACATGAGCAACCGTTATATGACCGGAGCAGAAGGAAATTACTATGGGCTATCCAATGGAGAAATAGATGGGGTGTTGCATCAGGCAGCTTCCACAGCAAACATAGAGCAACGGAAAGAGCTCTACCGGGAAGTGATGGAACGCATAATGGATGAAGCGGTAGAACTCCCCCTTTACCAGCGTCAAAACCTGCTGGTTTACAATCCAGAAGTCATAGACAGCACCACGATGCCGGAAGAACTTACGGAATATTACAACTATTTACAAGAAATTCATAAGATTTGCTTGCTAAAGTAAAAAAACTGTTGTATTATGACGGCATAACATAAAGTTTATTATTGTTTACATAGCAAAATACCAAATGTGACAAAGGCAAACCCGCCGAAAGTCGGGGACGCAAAACTATAGGGTCTAAAGCATCTCAGGATGTCAAGACAGCCAGCTGCCGAGATAGAATTTTGCGCTAAATATGAGCATCCCAATCCCACGGACAGGGCTCTGTCTGTTTCGGGACAAAGTGTTTATAGAGGCTACAATTCGGCAGCGGATTGCAGCCTTTTTGTTGTACGTAGTAACGCAGGAAGGCTAAAAGGAGACAAAATGAACATGGAATTGCTGGGTGCGGGTATGGCCGCAGGGTGTTCCGGAGCGCTGAGCATCAACTGCATATATGCAGCAAACCGGTCATTGATCATGGCAAGGCTACTTGAGCCGGCGAAGCTGAAGAGGTCGGGAAATCGAATCCTGGTGGAATCCCTGTTCTTTGCTGCGCTATTTATCGTCTCCCTCTTTCTGACCGCGGACCTATACGAGGCAATATACCGCATGGTCCTGTTCACATTGTTGTACGGTATCGCGGTAGCCGATGCCCTCTATCGAATCATTCCCAATGAATATGTTGTACTCATCGCTTTGACGGCAGCAGCTATGCTGCTTACAGGATATAGCCCCGTATCCGTTACAGAGGCATTGCTAGGCGGAGCAGCGGGGGGATTGCTGTTTATCTACCCATTTTTGAAGGACCGGTCCTGTGGCGGTGGCGATGTGAAGCTCTGTGCTGCTGCGGGGCTTGCCATCGGCCTGACAGCGCTAATGGCAGCATTGATCTCCATGGGACTAATCCTGTTGTTTTACACAATCTATAAGCTCTTGAAAGATAAGGAGTTTATACTAAATAAATTTCTGCCGATGGGCCCGGTGTTGACTGCATGCATTTCTATGCAGATCATCCTTTTAGACCTGTTCCCGGGGTATGGCAGATTTCTATCGTGAAAAGGGGATTGGAAAGGAGTGATGCAAACCAAAATATCCATTTTGATATAGATCCGTTATTCCAAAACCAGTGTTCACAGAACATAAACCAAAGAAGTAAACGGAGGAAAGAACAATGATTAAAAAAATGAATGAACTCATGAAGGATGAAAGCGGTCAGGGCATGGTGGAATATGGCTTGATCATCGCCCTAGTTGCAGTAGTTGCAATTGTAGCATTAGGCGCGCTGGGAGGTGGCCTTGAAGGCATCTTCGATAAAATCACCGGGGAATTGGAAGGTGCCGGAGTAGTAGTAGAATAGGATTTCCTCAGTAAAGCATGACGAGACTTTTATGGCAATCCTATGTAAATAATGGACGATAACCGCTGCTAGGGCAGCGGTTATCGGAAACAGCAGGGCGAGAAAAGGCAGGGAAGTGAAATAATGCGGAAATTAAAGCAATGGCTTCCTCAGGGGTGGAGGCAA
>JBAYOC010000009.1:0-12941 GCA_041678465.1 Anaerovoracaceae bacterium
GATCTACCTCATCGACGCTTTCGATGATCTTGAAGAGAATGCAAAGTCCGGATCCTACAACCCTTTGCTTTTGCAATGGGATTATCAGGCGGAGCAGGAAGAGATGTCAGACTTTCGGAAGCGAATCCACGAGAGGGTAGAGTTCAACTTACTGTTTTATCTGGCGGAGTTATCCAAAGCCTGGGATCGGTTAAGCATTGCCAGGAACCATGGATTGGTTGAAAATATCATATATTCAGGACTGCTTCGAAAAACCGAGGAAGTTCTTGAGAAAGGAAATACAAAAGATGCAGAACCCCTATGAAGTATTGGGAATCAAAGAAGGCGCCAGTATACAAGAAATCAAAGCGGCTTATAAAGAGCAGGTGAAGAAATACCACCCGGATCGTCACCAGGACAATCCGCTTTACGAGTTGGCCGAGGAGAAGCTTCAGGAGATTAACGAAGCCTACGATTACTTAATGAAGAACGGCAGCTATACCGGAGGTGGCTCGTCTTATTCAAAGGAACCTAGCGGAGGGAGTCAACCCAGACAGAGCCCTGAGTTTCGTCAAGTGAGAATCGATATCGATCGAGGGAATTTTCCTGCTGCGGAAGCAGCTCTGAATCGCAGTAAAAATAGAGGTGCCGAATGGTTTTTCTTAAGCGGGATGCTCTCTCTGCGCAAGGGCTGGTATGACGACGCAGTGACAAATGTACAGACCGCAATCAGTATGGATCCAAACAATGTTGAATACAGAACAGCTATGAACAGCATGTTGCAGACCTCCGGGGGTTATCGGACGAATGCCTACGGGCGGGGTTATGGCAACTCCAATGACGAGCTGTGCAGGATGCTGCAATGCTATTGCTGTGCCGATATGCTCTGCGATTGTATCTAAGACCATCCACGTGGGACATGTGATAGTGGGGGTGTACAGAAAAGGATTGAAACAGGAATGCAACAAAGCATGAAAACTAGAACAGCCGCTCTTGGAGGCATACTGTTAGCCCTATCGGTGGCTACTCTATTTTTCGCGAGTTTTGTACCGGGTGTTGAACTGACTATTTATGCGATTAGTTCCATCTATACAGCAATCATGATCATTGAGACAAACAGCAAAGGAGGAAGCATTTTTTATGTCGCTTCCGGCATTCTGGCAATGCTCTTAGTTCCCAATAAGGCTGCAGTGCTTCCATACCTATTTTTTTTCGGGCTCTACGGTATCGCAAAATATTTTATTGAAAGAATAGGAAAGCAGACTGTAGAAATAGGCCTTAAACTGCTTTTCTTTAACATCAGTATAGGAGCGGGCATACTGTTGTTCAAGACCATGTTCCTGAGTAATTTTGACCTTCCCGATTACGCAAACACCCTGCTAATCCTGGGAGGTCAGTTGCTGTTCCTCCTTTACGATTATATTTTTACCCTCCTCATCGCCTATTACAAGAGACGCTTTTCAAAGCAACAATAACTCTTTTCGCATATTTCCCGGACTTGTCTCATAAAGATAGACAAATACGGTAGCGAAAAGAGGGTTGGAATATGAACAAGAGGAGATATGCTAACAGTGGCGGTTCCTTCGGGAAAGGAATGCTGACTTTTTTAATCGTAGTGCTTCTTGCAGTGGGCGCAGGCTACGGCTTGACAGAATATGTAATTACGCCTTACTTCCTGGGAAGCGATAAGGAAGAACCACAGGAAAAGGATACAACGCAAGAAGAATTTGAGGGCTCTTCCATCATAATCGATCAGCAGAATGTAAATACGCAAGGTGAAGAAACAGGAGCACCTGTCACAGAAGCCCCGTCACCACAACCGCAAGAGACACAGACGGTCACTACGACCAGCACAAATGTGTTCTATTGTATCCAGTATGGTAGCTTCAGCGATCGAATGGGAGCGGAGACTGTTGCATCGTCCCTGGTTGCCTCTGACATTGCTGTCATGATCATGCAGAAGGATGGGGCGTACAAACTAATCGGGACACCGTATATTACAAAGGAAGAGGCGGTAAGTTCCATGGAAAAAGTAAAAGCAGTCGCAGGTAACGATATATTTATAACCACAGTGGAGGTACGGTTGCAATGATCCCTTTATCCACCGGCATGCGGCCGGAAAGCCTGGACGAATTTGTAGGACAAGGCCATTTCATGTATGAAGGGTCCTTGCTTTACAATGCAATAAAAAATAAGACCTTTGACTCAGCCATCTTCTTCGGTCCGTCGGGAACAGGAAAAACTACCCTTGCCCGCCTGATTGCCAAGGAGATGGATTCCGACTTCTTTGAAATCAATGCCTCCACTACAGGTATTAAAGAACTCAAAGAAATCATTGAGAAAGCAAAGACCAAATTCTTCGGCCTGCAAAAGGAAAAGACCTATCTCTACGTGGATGAATTCCACAGATGGAATAAGCTCCAACAGGATTCCCTATTAAAAGCTCTGGAGGAAGGGGTGGTCCGCTTTATCGGAAGCACCACGGAAAACCCTTACTTCGCAGTGAACAATGCCATACTCAGTCGAGTGAGGTCAATTTATGAATTTAAGAAGCTGAGCGTGGAGGATATCGTGAAAATCCTCCATGGAACCCTTAAAAACAAAGAACGGGGTCTGGGCAGGCGCTCTCTGAAATGGGAGGAAGAAGCCCTAAGGGCGTTAGCAGAAATGTCCGGCGGAGATGCAAGGATTGCCCTGGACACGCTGGGCTTTATTGCAGACAACCTAAAGCCCGACGGTAATATCAATCTTTCCATGGTAGGAGAGGCCATGCAGAGGCAGACCACCTTTTACGATCGAAAAGAGGACAAGTTCAACCTGCTTTCAGCCCTGCAGAAATCCATACGAGGCAGTGATCCGGACGCCTCTATTCACTATCTTGCCAGGTTGATTGATGGAGGAGCCGATATCCTGATGATCGGCCGCAGACTCCTTGTGATTGCCAGTGAAGATGTGGGCATGGCTTATCCCCAGGCAATTTCCATCGTAACTTCTTGTATACAAGCTTCACAGATGGTAGGGCTTCCGGAGGCCAGAATCATCCTAGCGCAGGCTGTTATTTTGCTGGCTTCCTGCCCGAAATCGAACTCCGCCATTTCAGCCATCGACAAAGCAGTGAACGACTTGCATAAAAAGAACATTGACGATGTCCCCCTCCATCTCAAAGACAGCCATTACAGCGGTGCTTCCAAGCGAAGGATCGGGATCGATTATAAATATCCACATGCTTACGGTGGGTATGTCGACCAGCAGTATTTGCCGGACAACCTCCACAAAGCAAAAATAAGATATTACGAACCTACGGAAAACGGAAAAGAAGGGGCCTTCAAAAGGTTTTTAGAGAGCATCAGAGGTCAAAGAAATGAAGATTAAAGTAGCAGAGCATTCGGGCTTTTGCTTTGGTGTCCGGGAAGCCATCCGCAAAACAGAAGCACTCATAGAAAAAAGAACGGATAAGGATGAACGGATCTATACCTGCGGACCGCTGATTCACAACCGGGCAGTAACGGAGGATTTGAGCAGCCGCGGAGTGAAAATCGTGGGACAGCTCTCCCTGATTCCGCCTGCGTCCACTATCGTTATCAGGTCTCATGGTGAGCCAAAATCCTTTCACGATGAAGCTGCACGGCTGAACTTATCCGTCGTGGATGCTACCTGTCCATTTGTATCCAAGATCCACAGATTGGTAGCAGAAGCAAAGGAGAAGGGCAGGAACGTAGTTATCGTGGGCGATACTAATCATCCGGAAGTAAAGGGCATTGTAGGCTGGGCAGGCGAAAACTGTGTGGTGATAAACAGCATCGAAGAGGCGGAAAAAATTGCGTTTGACCACATTACTCTAGTAGCGCAGACCACAATCACCGGTACTCTATGGAACGGTATTGTTGATTATCTCAGAGAAGAGAAAACTGACTTGATTCCTATTCGAACCATTTGCAATGCTACTGATGAACGTCAGAAAAGTTGCGAAGAATTAGCTCGTGAATCCGATTTAATGATCGTAATCGGCGATCGAAACAGCGCAAATTCAAGAAAACTTTTTGAAATTGCGCAAAAACACTGCAAAAAAACCTTCTTTGTAGAAAATAAAAATGATTTACCATTGAAACAAATCGAAATATGCGGTAGAATAGGAGTCGCGGCAGGTGCATCAACTCCTGAACGCATCATTAAGGAGGTTATTTCTACTATGAGTGAAGCTATCACTGAGACTAAAGAATTGCAAGTTGCAGAAGTGGGCGACAACCCCGCAGCAGAAGAAACCGTTGTAGAGGCACCTGTTGAAGCCGAAGCAGCTGTCGAAGAAACACCGTTAGCCGAAGAAACGCCTGAAGCAGGAGAAGCACAGGTAGTTGAAGAAACACCGGTAGCTGACGAAGCACCCGCAGCAGAAGTTGCGGAAGAACAGGACGAAGATTTTAATCCGATGGATGACTTCATGGATGAGATCGACAAGCAGATGATCCTGCCAAGCAGAGGAGAAATCATCGATGGAGAGATTGTACATGTGACCAATCGGGAAATCGTAGTAAACTTGGGTTGCAAAAAAGACGGGATTATTCCTAAGGATGAATTGGTCTTAGACGACGGTCAAGAGTTGACCGACGTTTTTAAAGCAGGAGACAGCATCCAGGCAAAAGTCATCAAGACCGATGATGGAGAAGGAAACATCCTACTTTCTAAGAGAAAACTTGAGATTAACGAACACTGGGACGAGATCAACGAGGCCCTTGACAATAAAACAGTCGTTAATGCGAAAGTCGTCAAGGAAGTTAAAGGCGGCGTAATCGCTGTATACAAAGAAGTTTCCGGATTTATTCCTATGTCTCAACTGTCTGACAGATATGTGGAAAAGGCAGACGAGTTTGTAGGAAAGATTCTTCCTGTGAAGGTGAGCAGAGTAGATCAGAGGAGAAACAAAGCTGTATTCTCACATAAAGCTTACCTGGCAGAAGAGAAACAGAAGAGAGTTAAGGAAATCTGGGATGCGCTGAATGTAGGCGACGTGGTGGAAGGTACCGTAATGCGTTTCACGGATTACGGCGCATTTGTCGATATCGGTGGCTTAGATGGACTTCTCCACATTTCTGAAATTTCTTGGGGCAAGCTCAGGCACCCGCAAGAAGCTCTGAAGATTGGTGAACGAATCGATGTTAAAATCCTTTCTATGAACACAGAGAAGGGTAAAATATCTCTCGGCTTGAAGCAGACCCAGCCGGAACCCTGGTCCGTTATTGACGAGAAGTACAAACCCGAGCAGGTTATCACCGGAAATGTAGTTCAGATCAAGGAATACGGCGCCTTCGTGGAGTTGGAGCCGGGACTTGACGGGTTGGTGCATATCTCCGAAATCGCGCACAAACGCGTTACCAATATTGCGGATGAAATCTCAGTCGGCCAGACTGTAGAAGCCAAGATCCTTGATATTGATAAGGAGAGAAGAAGAATCAGCCTTTCTATCAAAGAGACCATTGAGCCTTCCCTGATGGACGACGAAGATGGGCCTTCCCTGAAGGAAAAGATGGAAAATATGGCTGATAAGGCTGAGGATTTCATCGAGGATGTCAAAGAAAAAGCCGAAGACATCGCGGATGATTTGAAGGAAAAAGCTGAAGACTTGCTAGATAAGGCCGAGGATGTAGCAGAAGCAGTTTCTGATAAGGTAGAAGAGATTGTGGAAGATGTTAAAGAAAAAATCGAAGACTAAGCATCCTGTAGAATAAAATAAGAGACGATCCCTGTTATCAGAGGATCGTCTTTTTTTGTGAAGACTGGGAAATGAGTTCTTCTGCGTTCTTTAGGGTGGTTTCGGTCACATGGAGCCCACCTAACAGGCGAGCGATTTCAAGTTTTTTCCCCTCACTGTCCAAGGGCCTGACGTCAGTAGCGGTTTTTCCCCCGGACTCTTCTTTGAAAATCCGGTAATGGTGATCGGAAAAGGCTGCAATTTGAGGGAGATGGGTGATACAGATTACCTGATGGTCCGCTGCAATCTGTTTCATTTTTCTCCCTACAATACTTGCGGTGGCCCCACTAATTCCACTGTCTATTTCATCAAATATCAAAGTAGGGATGCGATCAAAGTCTCCTATGATAGCCTTAAAGGCAAGCATAATACGGGAGATCTCTCCACCGGACGCTATCTTGCTCAATGGTTTAGGAAGTTCTCCTTTGTTGGTAATGATGAGGAATTCAACTTGGTCAGAGCCTGTTTCTGTATATCTTTTTGCTCCTGAATCAAGTAAAGGGGTGATGGATACAGTCAGGAAGGTGTCTTTGAAATTCAATTCTTCTAATTCCCGTGCTATATCCTGTTCCATTCGGCCCGCTGCGTCTATCCTAATAGCAGTCAGTTTTTCAGTGGATAAATCTAATTGTGCTTTGCAGGATTCCAGTTCCCCGGTCAAAGCCTCCTGTAGTTGATCGGAATTCTCAATATGTTCCAGTTTTTCTTCTATCTTTTCTTTATGCAACAAAACGTTTTCGATGGATCCGCCATATTTCTTTTTCAGGTGATTAAGCAGATCAATCCGCTCAACGATATCGTTGATGGCTTCGGGGGAAAATGTGATGGATTCTTTAGCTCTGCGGAGGTCCATGCGCAGATCGTCCAGCGTGTAAAAGCAATCCGAGACGGTCTCTGACAAATCTGCATAGTCCTTTGAGAAATTCTTTATCCCGTCAAGCAATTGCATACTTTTGCCTAAGCTGTCATGTGAGGCAGGGGTCTGCTCGTATAGAAGTTCATAGACCTCAGAAAGGGTGGAATAAAGGGACTCGCTGTTTTGAAGCAGCAGCAACTGTTCCGCTAAGGAGTCATCCTCGCCGATTAGCGGCTTTGCTTGAGAGATCTCCGTGAGTTCATACTGCATGAAGTCGCGATTTCTTAAGTTTTCCTCCCGGGCACGCAAGATAGCATCCCGCTCTGTTTTCAGACGGACATACTTGCCGTATAGTGCGGCAACCTCATCCTTGACCGGTTCTGTAGATATGCGATTATAGCCATCTAAAAGATCAATATGCGAATCCGGATTCAGCAGAGACTGGTGGTCGTATTGGCCGTGAATGTCTGCGATCCTTCTGCACAGGTTGTTAAGAAAAGAAACGGATACCAGCGTGCCGTTGATTCGGCAGATACTTTTCCCGCCGGCATGGATTTCCCGGAGAATATAGAGGGTGCTCTCATCGCCCAGACCGTTTTCAGACAACAATGATAAAACCGCAGGGTCGGAAATCTCTGCGGTAAGTTCTATAATGGCTTTCTCTGTTCCAGATCGGACAAAGGTTGTATCTGCACGACTTCCTAAAGCCATACTGACAGCTTCGATGATGATGGATTTTCCTGCCCCGGTTTCACCGGTCAGGATGTGCAGACCCTGATGAAAGTCCAGGCTGACACTCTTAATGATTGCGAAATCTCTTATGGAGATGTGAGTGAGCATATGGGTACCTCGATGATGATTGGATCATTTCAAGATGTCATGAAAACGCTTTACTAAGTCGGGAACATTGGCAGGATCATCGATGATCAGAAGAATCGTATTATCTCCGGCTACAGATCCTACCACATGACCCATATTCATCGTGTCGATGGCTTCACCTGCCGCATTGGCGCATCCGGATAGGGTCTTAATAACGATAAGGTTCCCCGAAGAGTTTACAGCTTTAATCGTCTCTTTGAAGATCGTTACAAAGCGTTCGGAAGGTGGCTGTTCGGCAGCTGTGCTTACCGCATATTTATAGCGACCGGACGGAGCCAAAGTTTTAATAAGCTGAAGTTCCTTGATATCTCGTGAGACGGTAGCCTGTGTTGCCTGATAGCCTGCTTTCTTTAATAGGGCGACCAGCATGTCTTGAGTCTCAACCTCATGAGAGTTGACAATGTCTAATATTTTGTTCTGCCTTGTATATCTCATGATTTCCTCCATATACCACAGCGTCTAAGCGATGTGGGAAAACAAAGAATGAATAATTATAGATTGCAATTTGTTTACATTATACCATAGGTAACTTGGATAGAAAAGGTTATTATGATATAATAAATAACTGTGAAGAAAAGCTTCACAAGTATTGACATCATTAGAGTTTATCAGGAGAGTGAAATGAGAATCTTGGGTATAGACCCCGGTTATGCAATAATGGGCTACGGTGTTGTCGATATGGTAGGAAACCGCTTCACAGCATGTGGTTATGGTGCTGTGACCACTGATAAGGATATGGATATGCCCGACCGCTTAAAGCATATATACTGCAGACTCATGGATATCATCGATGAATTTCAGCCCGAGGCTGTTGCCATTGAAGAATTATTTTTTAATAAAAATACGAAGACCGCCCTCATGGTAGGTCAGGCAAGGGGTGTAGCTATGTTGGCCTGTGCCAACTCAGGACTGGATATTTATGAATATACACCGCTACAGATCAAGCAGGGACTGATTGGATACGGAAGAGCAGAAAAATCACAAGTACAGATTATGGTAAAAACCATCTTAAAACTATCTGAAATTCCAAAGCCGGATGATACGGCGGACGCCTTAGCTGCAGCCATTTGTCACGGTCATTCGTCAGGTTACCTCATGCGTATGCGCAAGAACGGTCAATAGTCTTAATGAAAGAAAAAAGCAGAGGAGCGAAGCGATGATTCACTATTTGCGAGGAATAATCACCATGAACTTTGACGGAGGCATCGTGGTGGAAACCGCAGGCGTCGGATACAAGGTATTTGTACCGGACAATTCCCCTCTTTACACAGAAAAGGGAAAGGGTCCGGTGTTAGTTTATACCGTCATGATTGTAAGAGAAGACGATATCAGCCTTTACGGTTTCCATGATAACGACTCTTTAAGCCTCTTCCTCCAGCTACGCACGGTGAACGGAGTCGGAGCTAAGGCTGCTCTGTCTATTTTGTCGTCCATTCCTGTGGACCAAGTGAAGAGAGCGATTGTCTTTGAAGATGCAAATACACTGACAAAAGCAGTTGGGGTAGGCAAAAAAACGGCTCAACGCATCGTGCTGGAATTGAAGGACAAAATTACCGTCTCCGGTGAACTAACGGATCTCGCGGAGCAGGCAGCGGCAGACGGCGGAAGGACGGAAGCGGTAAATGCACTCATTGGCCTTGGCTACAGCCGCAGTGAAGCTGTCAGCGCCGTTGGAGCAGTTGAAGGGGAAGATCTCACGACTGAAGAATACATTCGTCTTGCATTACGAGATACCCAGAGGAAATAGGAGAGAATGAATGGAGTATGAAGACAGGGTTGTGGAGACGAAATTGAAAAACGAAGAAGAAGAGCTGGAGTTGACTTTACGACCGAAACATTTCAATGAATATATCGGGCAAAAGGGTGTTACGGATAACCTTAAGATCTATATTCAAGCAACGAAAATGCGCAAGGAACCGCTGGATCATGTGCTTTTTTATGGACCGCCGGGCCTTGGAAAAACCACCCTGGCAGGAATCATTGCCAACGAGATGGGAGTAGAACTTCGAATTACTTCCGGCCCTGCTATAGAACGAGCGGGTGATTTGGCGGCGATATTGACCAATCTCAATGAAAACGATGTGTTATTCATCGACGAGATACACCGGTTGAATCGTTCTGTGGAGGAAGTTCTCTATTCTGCCATGGAGGATTATGCGCTGGACATCATTATCGGGAAAGGTCCTTCGGCGAGATCCATTCGATTGGACCTGGCTCATTTTACCCTCATCGGGGCAACGACCCGTGCCGGTAGTCTTTCTGCCCCATTGCGTGACCGCTTTGGTGTGGTCAGCAAGTTTGAGATGTATACCCCTGAGGAGCTTGTGGAAATTATTCGCCGGTCTGCTGAGATTTTAAACATCTCCATCGACCAACCGTCCTTAATGGAGCTAGCAATGCGGTCTAGGGGGACACCCCGAGTGGCAAACCGCTTGTTGAAGCGGGTCAGGGACTTCAGTCAGGTCAAGGGTACGGGTGTAATAGATACAGAAATTACGGATAAAACCCTGAAAGCCTTAGGAATTGACAAAAGGGGATTGGAGAGTCTCGATCGGGAAATCCTATCTATTATAATACAACGGTTTCAAGGGGGTCCTGTGGGTATCGATACCATAGCGGCGTCCATAGGAGAAGAACGTGTCACCATTGAGGACGTGTACGAACCATATTTGATCCAGGCAGGATTCCTGCATCGGTCACAGAAGGGAAGAATGGTCTCCGAAGAAGCTTACCACCATTTGGGCCTTGAGACTCCGGGAGATCGACAATTGACACTAGATGACTAGATGACGATCAGAGTTTAGAAGAAGAGGTGAGAAATTGACAAGGAACCGGTTGATTACAGATATAAAGCGGGGAGCACTCTTATTAATCATATTGTTGGGAATGGCTTTATACCCGATTAATGTAGAAGCAGCAGACGTCCCCGACTATATAGAAATAGGATTGAAATACGGCAATGATGTTGCCTCTCAGAGTATTATCTCCCCCGATGGGTTTATTTTAGGTTCGGTATCGCAGGATGGATTTACGGAAAGCTTGCCTCTTCCCGGATATCAGGAGCTGGTGGCTTCCGTCCAAGACGGGCACGTGGAGCTACGGGATAGCGGCGGTGTCTTGATATCCGCCGATATTGGGACGAATGGCTGCCTCATGCCTTATGGTGACGGAGACCATTGCATTCTGTCTGTAGACGGGCAGAAATATCGGGGAGGAGTATTGTTGAAAGTAAAAAACAAGGCCCTGACCGTTATTAATTATCTCACGATGAACGAGTATCTGTATGGAGTTATCCACAGAGAAATGGGCCAGGGTAATCCTATGGAAGCTCTAAAGGCACAGGCCATTTCAGCAAGAACATTTACGGTCGTGAATAGAGACCGTCATTATGAGTACGGATTTGATCTTTGCACGACAACGCATTGCCAGGTTTACGGAGGGTGTAAGGAAGAGTATGAGAGTACGTCGAGAGCTGTGGATGAGACCGATGGGATGATCATCCGCTACCAGGGAGAACCTGCTGAGATCTATTATCATAAGAACAGCGGTGGCCATACTCAAAACTCTGAGGATGAATGGTCTACGCGGACACCCTATTTAAGAGGGGTCCCTGATGCCTACAGTCCGGAATACCCATGGCGGGCTACCATCAACTTTGATGTGCTGCAGCAGAAGCTGACTCAGGCGCAACTGGATCCGGGAACCGTGAAGTCTGTTGAAATCGGAGGACGTGACGGGTCGGGAGCGGTTTCTTCTCTTGTCATTCAAGGTGACAAGGGGGAAGTAGAGCTTACAAAATCAAGGATCCGTGTGGTTCTCGGCAATTCTTTGGTGCGTTCCAGGCATTTCAGCATTGGCGATACCTACGAGGGCAGTCTCCCATCAGGCAGCGGCATGAAGCTGACGCTATTATCGGCTCACGGCACGAAGACCCTGACGGATCCCGACACGATCCATGTCTTGTCGGATAGAGGCGTGGCTCAAGCTATAGATGTCACTTCTTTATCCGCAACAAAGGGAAGTGGGGCGGCTAAGATCGAAGCTCCCGTGAAGGAGCCGGGCGTCTTCGATGACAGCAATACAGCCCATGGAAGCGCATTGATCCTGACAGGCAAAGGCTATGGACATGGCGTGGGTATGTCTCAGGATGGAGCCATTGAAATGGCCAAGCAAGGTATGGATTATATGGACATACTGGATTATTACTTTACGAATATTGAGGTCAATTAATGCACATAGATAAATTTGATTATGAACTGCCTGCGGAACTCATTGCACAGTATCCCACCGAGAAGAGAGAAAACTCACGGCTGATGGTAATCCACAGGGAGAATGGAATCGTAGAACACAAGCATTTCTACGATATATTAGACTATCTTTCCCCCGGTGACTGTCTTGTGATGAACAACTCTAAAGTACTTCCCGCAAGGCTTATAGGCACAAAGGAGGCTACGGGAATCGAGGTTGAATTCCTGCTTACAAAACGCAAGCAGGGGGATATATGGGAGACCATGGTGCGTCCGGGCAGGAGGCTAAAGCCCGGGGATAGAGTTCACTTCTCAGAGGATCCGCTTTTATATGCCGAGATTTTGAATTACGGCGAGGGTGGCACGCGAATCGTTGAATTTAGGTATAATGGAAACTTTTTAGATATACTTGACCGGGTGGGAAAAATGCCTTTACCCCCCTATATACAACGAGAAAGTGGAGAAGGGGACAAGGAAAGATACCAAACGGTTTACTGCAAGGATGAGGGTTCTGTAGCAGCTCCCACAGCAGGGCTGCATTTTACCGATGAGCTTCTTTCCCGGGTGAGAGAAAAGGGGATCCAATTGGCTTACGTAACTCTTCACGTGGGTATCGGGACATTTCGGCCGGTGAAATGCGAGAACATAGAAGAGCATGAAATGCACTTTGAAGAATTTTGGATCGACGAAAAGACAGCCGATATCATCAATAAAACCAAGGCATCCGGAGGAAGAATTATTTCCGTGGGAACCACATCCACCAGAACGTTGGAAAGCGCCGCGAATGCCGATGGAACAGTAAGTGCAGGTCATGGAGATACAGACATCTTTATCTACCCGGGCTATTCTATCCGCGTCGTCGACTGCCAGGTTACCAACTTTCATCTTCCAAAGTCCACCCTGATGATGCTGATATCCGCTTTTTATGACCGGGAAAAAATCTTGAATGCCTATGATATGGCAGTAAGAGAAAAGTACCGGTTTTTCAGCTATGGCGACGCCATGCTCTTGTTATAACGTAGGGGATGACCTCCGGTCTCCCGTTTGGGAAGGATAGAAATGAACGCAGTAACATTTGAATTAAAAAAAGTATGTAAGGATACCAATGCCCGAAGAGGGCAGCTGAAAACACCGCATGGCAACATTGAAACACCGGTCTTTATGCCTGTCGGCACTGCGGCGACTGTGAAGGCAATGCGACCGGAGGACGTAAAGGAGCTGGGTGCTTCCATAA
>JBAYOC010000010.1:0-12508 GCA_041678465.1 Anaerovoracaceae bacterium
ATTCCATTATGGAACGGGGGTACGGTGCTTTAATTGATGAGAGCGGCAAGCTGATCACATCAGTAGACAGGTTGAAAACCGGCGATTCATTGACTGTTATATGCAAGGATGGTAAAATCAAATGCTATATAGAGGAAGTCAGGAGGACGACTTATGGAAAAGAAAACCTTGAGTTTTGAAAAAGCTTTGGAAGGGCTTGAAAACTCCGCTGAAGCATTGAAATCTGATAACACAACCTTGGAAGAAGCCTTACTCCGCTTTGAAGAAGGAATGCAGTATTATGAGAAATGCAAAAAACATCTGACTGCAGCCAATGAAAAAGTAAAGATATACGATAAGGTAAAGCAGGAATTGATAGATTATTGAAAGGCAGACCCATATGTATAATGAATACTATCTCAGGTACAAGGAACTGATTGAAACTCACCTAACGGATTTCCTACCTGAAATTGATCAACAAAGTGCGACTCTGTATGAAGCGATGAAATACAGCCTAACTACAGGAGGCAAGCGCATCCGGCCAGTCCTTCTCCTTGCTGCCAGCGAGTTCTGCGGTTATGATATTAACCTGGCGCTTCCTTATGCAGCAGCAGTAGAATACATCCACACCTACTCACTGATTCACGATGACCTTCCTTCCATGGACGATGACGATATGCGTAGGGGAAAACCCACAAACCATAAAGTTTTCGGAGAGGATATGGCCATCCTTGCAGGTGACGGACTCCTGTCATCGGCCTTTGAGGCCATGATGAAGGACATGCTTCTCTACTTCGACAATCCGGACAAATTGAAATGCCGAGTCAGGGCAGCATACGAAATAGCAAAAGGCGCAGGTTGTAAGGGTATGGTTGCCGGCCAGGTGGCCGATATCGAATCCCAGGGAAAGCATTGTGCAAGAGAATATATGGAATACATTCATCTTAATAAAACGGCCGCTCTAATCGTATCTTCTGTGAAAGCCGGAGCGTATTTAGCCTGCGGAGAACAGGATAGGCTGGAGGCCCTTGCGTCCTACGGTGAAGCAATCGGACTGGGATTCCAGATTGCAGATGATCTTCTGGATATCTACGGGGATCCTGCTGCTATGGGAAAGTGTGCCGGGCAGGACGATGCACATATGAAGTGCACATTCCCGGGTATCTATGGTGTGGAAGAATCAAGACAAAGACTAGCAGAGCTTACGGATAAGGCAATAGAGATTATGGCACCCTTCTACGATGAAGGAGAATTCTTTGTTGCTATTGCAGAGCAACTTGCTTCAAGAAATAAATGAGGAGATGTTTAGATGAAACGTTTACAGGAGTTTACATTTCCTGAAGATTTAAAAACCATGTCGGAAAAAGAGCTGAGTCTTCTCGCTTATGAAATAAGGGACTTTCTTATTGAAAAGGTATCCTGCAGCGGAGGGCATCTGGCCTCGAACCTGGGTGTTGTTGAGCTGAGCATTGCGCTTCATCGTGTTTTCGACAGCCCCAAGGACAAAATAATATGGGATGTGGGACATCAAGCCTATGTTCATAAAATACTGACAGGAAGAGCCCATGGGTTCGATTCCTTGCGATCTATAGACGGGATATCCGGGTTTCCAAGGAGAAAAGAGAGCCCCCATGACATGCATGATTCCGGTCATGCTAGCACTTCTCTGTCCATTGCCGCCGGCTATGCCGCCGCACGGGATTTAAGCGGAGCAGACAGTGACGTGATCGCTGTGATTGGCGACGGTGCTATGACGGGAGGAGTTGCCTTTGAAGCCCTGAACAACGTAGGCAGCTCAGGTTCTAAAATGCTGGTAATTCTCAACGATAACGAGATGTCCATTGAAAAAAACGCCGGGGGATTATCTCAGCATCTTGGCAAACTGAGAGCCTCAAAGGCCTATTTGGAGTTTAAAAAACAGTTAAAGAAAACATTGAAGGGCGTCCCGTGCGTAGGGGTCAGTCTCTATTCAGGGCTCGGACACGTACGTGACACTTTGAAATATGCACTCGTTCCCGGTGCTATCTTTGAAAGCTTTGGTTTCAAATACTTTGGCCCTATTGATGGTCATGATATCCATGAGCTCATGGACGCTTTATACCTTGCAAAATCATTGGAAGGACCTGTGCTCCTCCATGTGGTTACAAAAAAGGGCAAGGGTTATCGTAACGCGGAATTCAATCCCTGTAAATTTCATGGCATTTCTCCCTTTGACCCTAGTAGCGGAGAATTGCTAAAATTCTCTGATAGGCCTTCCTACTCCCGCATTGCGGGAGACAAGTTAGTAGAGCTCGGAAGAAAGGACTCCAAAGTCCTGGCGATTACGGCAGCAATGATGGAGGCTACAGGGCTCGATCCCTTCCGGAAGACTTTTCCGGAGCGCACTTTTGACGTTGGGATTGCTGAGCAACATGCGGTAGCTTTTGCAGCGGGTCTGGCTCTATCCGGTTACAAACCTGTAGTGGCAGTCTATTCCACCTTTCTTCAAAGGGCTTACGATCAGATTATTGAGGATGTTTGCATTCCGGGATTGCCGGTACTGCTACTCATCGATCGAGCAGGCAACGTAGGAAACGATGGGGAAACCCACCACGGCATTTTCGATCTCTCCTATCTTTCCCATATGCCGGGAATGACTGTCCTGGCTCCAAAGGACGGAAAGGAGCTTTCCGCCATGATGGACTACGCTATGACGATTAATGGCCCCTGCGCCATCCGTTACCCCAGGGGAGCAGCATCGGATCTTTCTCACCTTGGTGGAGATTATGTAATTGACGGAGGTTCGGAGATTCTGAAGCAAGGCAACCATGTGAGCGTCGTTGCCTTAGGTAAAATGGTGGAGTACGCATTGGCGGTGGAGGAACAGCTTAAGCCCTTTGGTATCGATGCAGAGATTATAAATGCCAGGTTCCTAAAACCTATGGACCTTGATAAAATTATTAGATCTGTTAAAAAAACCGGAAAACTTGTTACCCTGGAGGACAATGTTGTAACGGGCGGTCTGGCCGCCAACTTGCTCCAGCTTCTCAGTGAAAACAAAGTACATGGCTTCAGCCATCTTGCTATGAGCTGGCCGGATAAATTCATTGAGCATGGTGATACAGAAATGCTGTTTAAGCGTTATGGGCTGGATGTGGATTCCATGACGGAAAGGGTGCGTGACTTTATTGAAGGAAAGACTTGATACCCTCCTCGTCCGGCTGGGTTATTTTGAATCCCGGGAAAAGGCAAAAGCTGCAGTCATGGCCGGATTGGTCCATGTGGACAAGCGGCTTTGCGACAAAGCCGGTACGCAGGTAAGAGAAACCGCTCTGATTGAAATCAAAAAGGACCTGTGTCCCTATGTTGGAAGAGGAGGCCTAAAACTGGAAAAAGCCCTGGTTCAATTCAATCTTGACCTTCAGGGCTTCATTGCTGTGGACATCGGTGCTTCCACAGGAGGTTTTACAGACTGCATGCTGCAGAAAGGCGCGATAAAGGTTTATGCCATTGATGTAGGTTATGGGCAGCTTCACTATAAATTGAGAAACGACCCTCGGATCGTCAATATGGAGAGGATGAACATCCGCTATCTGGATCCGGAAACAATTCCGGATGACATCGACTTTATCAGCATTGATGTGTCCTTTATTTCTGTCAATCTGGTTTTCCCTGTGGCCGCAAAGCTACTAAAAGACGGAGGGCAAGTGGTCTGTCTCATCAAACCTCAATTTGAAGCAGGGAGAAGTCAGGTTGGTAAGCACGGAATTGTCAGGGAAAAGCCTGTCCATGTCGAAGTGATCCAAAAAGTAATGGAATATGGATTTAGGAATGGATTGAGAACAGAGGCTCTGACCTGGTCACCTGTTACTGGGGCCAAAGGGAACATCGAGTATTTAATCCTGCTTGAGAAAAATCAGGGGGCTTCCCTAGAGAATATAGACGGGAAAACTGTGGTAGATTTGGCTTTCGAACATTTTTCAAAAAAAGAGGATTCTGCTGAAGCCTGTAATACATGAGGAATACAATATGGCACTGACACCGATGATGCAGCAGTATATGGACATAAAAAAGGACTATACCGATTCGATCCTCTTTTTTCGGCTGGGCGATTTCTATGAGATGTTCTTCGAGGATGCAAAAATAGCCTCAAAGGAAATGGAAGTCACTCTCACAGGAAAAAGCTGCGGTCTGGAAGAAAGGGCTCCCATGTGTGGTGTCCCTTATCATGCTGCGGATATTTATATTGCCAAGCTTGTGGAAAAGGGCTACAAAGTAGCCATCTGTGAACAGGTGGAAGATCCCGCAACAGCTAAGGGAATCGTAAAAAGAGAGGTTGTTCGCGTCATAACCCCCGGAACAGCTATGAACAGCACTTTGCTCGAAGAAGGAGAGAATAACTATTTAGCAGTGGCATATATAGATGAATCCGGTGCCGGTTCGGCCTTCTGTGACCTGTCCACAGGAGAGATTGGGGTGGCGGAGTTCTCTAAAAAAGGTTTTTTCGAAAGCCTGCAAAATGAGCTAATAAAACTTTCTGCAAAGGAAATCCTTATCTTCCCGGCAGGAAGTGGGTATGAAAGCGAATTGCTCCCTGATCTCAAGAACCTTACAGGTGGCCAGGTATCGGTCCTGGATTCTTCCTATTGTTCCCGCCCTTCGGCGGAGGAGCGAATACTGTCACAATTCAGAGTGAAAGCCCTCAAGGGAATCGGTCTTGAAGAACGGCCCCTATCTGTAATGGCATTGGGCGCTTTGTTAACCTATCTGTTTGAAACCCAGAAACAAAGCCTTACCCACATAAGGAAGCTAAAGATAGCGGATTTGCACAGCTTTATGTCTCTGGACAAAGCCACTATCAAGAATTTAGAACTGACGGAGACTCTGTTTGAAAAGAAGATCCATGGATCTCTGTTAGGCGTTCTGGACAAGACCCGGACCGCCATGGGTTCACGAAAGATGAAACAGTGGCTGAGAGAGCCGCTGAATCAAGTGAAACCTATTTGTGAGCGGTTGGATGCCGTGGAAAAACTGGTTGAAGACATCCTGCTTCGAAATGATCTCAGAGAGCACCTGAAGCAGATCTATGACCTTGAACGGCTCACCGGCCGGGTTGCCTATGGAACTGCTAACGGCAAAGATCTCATTTCTCTGCGAAATTCCATTGCTGCCATCCCTGACATTAAAGAAACCCTGAAAGGATGCGGAAACTCCCTTTTAGAGCGTCTGGAAGGGGAGATGGACGACCTGAAGGCTGTCTGTACCCTCATCGACAAGTCTATCGTTGAAGAACCACCTTTCACCATACGTGAGGGAGGGTTAATACGAGCCGGCTATTCTGCAGAACTGGATCAGCTTAAGGATTCCATACGCGATGGCCAGCTTTGGATTGCAGGACTTGAAGAAACGGAACGTAACAGAACCGGCATTAAAAACCTGAAGGTAGGGTTCAACAAGGTCTTTGGCTACTATATCGAAGTGACGAAATCCAATTACAGTATGGTGCCGGAGGATTACATAAGAAAGCAGACTCTTGTGAATTGTGAGCGCTTTATAACCCCGGAGCTGAAAGAGGTGGAAAGCGTCGTTCTCAATGCGGAAACCAAGATCAACCAGCTGGAATATGAACTCTTTCAAGGGCTTCGGGAAGAATTGCAGAACTTTATCGGATTCATTCAAACGACCTCTGCTGCCATCGGTGTTCTGGATGTGTTGCTCTCCTTTGCCGAAGTGGGCAGCCGCCAAGGCTATGTTAAGCCGGTGGTGGATCATTCCGATGCCATTCAGATTGAAAAGGGCAGACATCCGGTGCTGGAGCAATTGACAAGGGACGGGATCTTTGTCAGCAACGATCTGTACATGGATCGGAGTAACCAGAGCATGCTCTTGATCACCGGACCAAATATGTCCGGAAAATCCACCTATATGCGCCAGACAGCACTCATAGTACTCATGGCTCAGGCGGGCTGCTTTGTCCCCGCAGAACAGGCGAAAATAGGCCTTGTGGACCGCATATATACCCGGATCGGGGCATCGGATAACCTGGCACAGGGTCAGAGCACCTTCTTTGTGGAAATGAGTGAGCTGGCATACATATTGAATACTGCAACAGAGAAGAGCCTGATTATCCTGGATGAGATCGGGAGAGGGACCAGCACCTATGATGGTCTGTCAATCGCCTGGTCCGTTGTGGAATATCTCTGTCATCCCCATTGGAAAGTGAGAACTCTGTTCGCCACGCATTACCACGAGCTTACCGTTCTGGAGGACCATATAAAAGGGGTAAAGAACCTCAATGTAGATGTGCAGGAGCAGAGCGGCAATATCGTATTTCTACATAAAATTGCAGAAGGCAGCACTAGCAGAAGCTATGGAATTCACGTGGCAAAGCTGGCCGGCGTTCCTTCGCAGGTATTGGAAACGGCACGGGAGAAGCTATTTGAACTGGAGGGAAATTCCTCAGAACTCTCTGTGAGCCAATATAATAAAGTGGAGGAGACTGAGAATACTCCTGCTGCAAAACAGCTTTCCCTGTTTGATTTCGTCTCCAACCCTGTTCTGGAGAGATTAAAGGCATTGGATTTAATGGAGCTTACGCCCTCCCGGGCATTTGAAATACTGGAGGAACTGAAACATGCTGCAGAACAATGAAATTAATCTATTGCCTGCGGAAGTCTCTGAGAAGATTGCAGCCGGCGAAGTTATAGACAGGCCCCTCTCCATTGTGAAAGAATTGGTGGAGAACTCCGTCGATGCGGGAGCCGACAACATCGTCGTGGAAATCAAGAACGGCGGAAAAACCCATTTACGTGTAACGGACAATGGTGGGGGAATCCCTGCAAAAGATGTAAGTAAAGCTTTTCAGCGCCATGCGACGAGCAAGATTCGAAGTGCTGCGGATTTAGACATGATTCACACTCTGGGCTTTCGCGGCGAAGCATTGACGAGCATTGCAGCGGTATCCAAGGTGGAGATTATTACGAAAACTGCTTTGGAAAAGGCAGGGGTTCGCATGATCCTCGAAGGCGGTCAAATCCTTGACAATGGCCCTGTGGGGTGTCCGGATGGTACCACCATTATCGTGACCGATCTCTTTTATAATACCCCAGCCAGGCTGAAATTCATGAAAACAGATGGTGCTGAGGGATCCCTCATCATCGATTTTATTTCAAAGATGGCTTTGGCTTATCCGGATATAAGGTTCCGCATGATAAACAACGGCACTGTGCTTTTCTCCACCCGGGGCAAAGGCAGCATTTACAGCAATATTCTAACCATCTATAGCAAGCAGATTGGTGACAGGCTCATTGAAATCGATGAAGCGGAAGGAGATTACCGGTTACAGGCATATATTTCTCCGCCGGATATCAACAGGCCAAATAGGAGAGGACAAGTTTATTTTGTCAATGGAAGAAGCGTAAGCAATAAGATCCTTGAGGCTGCGGTCACCTCCGCTTATCAGGAACGTATAGCCCAAGGCAGGAGTCCTTTGGTCTACCTCTTTCTCCAGGTGCCGTCTCACCGAGTAGATGTGAACATCCATCCCAATAAGCGGGAAGTGCGCTTTGATGATAACGACATGGTTTCCCAATTCGTTGTAAACGCTTTACTTAAAGGTCTCCAATCGAAAAGCGGATTGGCTGCCCTGCAAATGAAGGATCCTTTCCGGATAAAAAGCCAATCGGAAGCGGATAAAGAAGTAAAAGACGAAGAAACAATGAGGGAGATACAGGTTGACATAAAATCAATATTGTCAACCATAAGGCAGGAAAAGAAAATACTTAAAGAAGAAGATCAAAACAACGAAGGCTTCGCTGTAGAAGAAAAGAAAACAGATTACTCTACAAAAGTTGAAGAAATATACGTTGAGGATCATAGCAATACCCTAAGTTTAGAAGCCTTGCGGCCCATAGGCTCTATTTTTGCCACCTATATTTTGGCTGTGGATGAGGAACATTTCTATCTCATCGATCAACACGCGGCTCACGAGCGGGTGTTTTATGAGAAGCTCCTATCGCAGTTCGAGCGGGAAGATAAGAATACACAGCTGCTATTGACTCCCACCATTCTTGAAACTTCGCCGGCGATTGCTAACAGCACCGAGCTATGGATGGATCGGCTTCTCCAAATAGGATTTGCTATTGAGCCCTTCGGTGTAAAGGCTTTTCGCATTAAAGGCATTCCTTCCTTCATGGAACTGAACCAGGCGACGAACTTTCTGGAAGGATTCGTGGGAGAAATGGAGAATGCCGGCTCTGTTATGGATGAGAAGAAATTGGGCAGGATTATTACAAGCGCATGCAAAAGTGCAGTGAAAGCAAATGATGCTCTGACTATGGAGGAAATACGACGTCTACTCAAGGATTTAGCAGAAGCGAAAAATCCTCTTTCCTGTCCCCATGGTAGACCCACACTTTTGATGCTTTCCGTCCAAGATATAGAAAGACTATTCAAGAGAGCATAAGCTATGAAAAAGAAAATCGTTGTTATCATAGGCCCTACAGCGGTCGGAAAAACAAAATATGCCATCCGTATAGCGCAAAACCTGGATGGAGAAATTCTTTCTGCTGATTCCATGCAAGTCTACGAGCATATGAATATAGGCAGTGCCAAGCCTACGGATGAAGAGTTGGCAACCGTTCGCCATCATCTCATCGGAGAGGTGGATCCGCTTCAGGAATGGTCCGCCGCCGAGTATCAAAAAAAAGCGAAATTTTGGATTGATGAGATGTTTTCACGTGGGAAATTGCCGATAATATGCGGCGGTACAGGTCTATATGTAAATTCTTTGATCTATGACATGGATTTCTCTACGGCTAAAGGAGACGAAAGTTTAAGAAAAGAGCTCCAGCTTCTGGCGGATACCATGGGCGGACAGGCACTTCACGACAGGCTAACAAAGGTGGATCCCACAGCTGCAGAACGCATTCATCCCAACAACATAAAGAAAATGATCAGAGCAATCGAGGTTGTAGAAACGGCC
Organism: Anaerovoracaceae bacterium; assembly: GCA_041678465.1. GTDB lineage: Bacteria > Bacillota > Clostridia > Peptostreptococcales > Anaerovoracaceae > UBA1426. Next base: position 8,942 of record JBAYOC010000010.1, read on the forward strand.
GGTAAGGGGATACCCGCATTTGACGGGGTGTTCCAAAAATCCGGTGATTATGATTCCATTATGATCGGTTTGAATATTGATCGGCAGATATTATATAATCGAATCGAACAGAGGGTCGATGCAATGATAGAAGCAGGGCTGGTAGATGAAGTGAGGATGTTGCTGGCACTAGGGCTTACGGAAGATGACAACTCCATGAAAGGTATTGGCTACAAGGAACTCATAGGCTTTTTACAGAACGAATACAGTCTCAAGGAGGCTGTAATGAAAATCAAGCAGAACTCGAGGAATTATGCAAAGCGTCAGATGACCTGGTTCCGGCGCTATGATAATATTAAGTGGTTTGATTTGACGGATACTGTGAATTTTGAACAGAGCGTGCAGGAAGTAACGGAATACATCCAAAGCAAATTAGTGGTTTAAGTATAGCTATTCACAGCTTCACGTATGCTTTCCGGGAGTATCCCCTCGGAAACCGACGGCATTTTGATGCGCTTTATCTCATCTTACGCATAAATGCCTTGAGAGGTTCACGGTTTCTACAGAGATACATCCCGGTAAGCATACAAGCCGATTTTCAGCTAAGAACAGCTAGGATTAAATGTAGGTGACTTATATGGTTGAAAAGAAGAAAATCATATTGCATAATCAAAGCCGGAAGCCTGACAACATCCTACGAAAGGAATTGGAGATTAAGAGCCTCTGTGAGGACCTTGAGAAAGAGCTTCCTCGTTTCATGAGCGGTTTTTTTGCCTATCTACGCGGCAATGTCCTGCCCATGACGCGACTGGCTTATTTACGAGATATACGTTTCTTCTGCAATTATCTGATCGAGGAAACGGACTTGGCTTCCGCAGAATTTCCCCGGGAAATAAGAGAGACCGACTTTGATAAAATCCAGGGAGTGGACATCAACATGTACCTGGATTATTGCAGAAGCTACAAGGTGGAAAAAGAGAAGAGCATACATATTTACGAGAATGATCAGCGATCCCTTTCGAGAAAAAAATCGTCGCTATCCGTGTTATTTAAGCATCTTTATCGAGAGGGTTATGTGAGCCGCAATATTACGGATAGTTTCAATCCCATCCGGGTTCCAAAGCCGGGAGAACGGCAGATTAAAACTCTTCAGGACGATGAGGTCATGAAGATGCTGGACGCGGTAGTGACAGGAGACAAGCTGACGGATAAGGAAAAGGAATATTGGAAGAAGACAAAGCTCCGAGATAAGGCAATTCTACTGCTCTTCCTGACCTACGGCCTCCGCATATCTGAGCTCCAGCAACTGAACCTGTCCTCCTTCAATTTCAGCAGAGGAGAATTCCTGATCTACCGGAAGAGGGGAAAGGAATCCATTATGCCCTTGAATCATACGGTCCGAAAGGCCCTAGAGGATTATATGGAATCGGAAAGAGCCGATAGCGATACAGTGGAGCCGGAGCACAAAGATGCCCTCTTCCTGTCGTTACAAAAGAGAAGAATGACGGAACGACAGATTCGCGAGATGGTAAAGAAATATACATCCATTGGGCTTGAGACTTCCAGATCTGCCGGCTACAGCCCACATAAACTGAGAGCGACTGCTGCTACCTCACTGATCGGACGAGGAAACTCCGTTTACGACGTGCAGGAACTCCTGGATCATGAAAATGTGACAACCACCCAACTTTATGCCGACCACCAAAGGAATGCTCGGAGAGATTTAATCAAGAACTTCGAGTGGGGGGAGGATATGCTGGATTCAGAAAAAGAAGACAAGAAAAAATAGAGAGATAAGGTTTCAAAGTGGGTATATATCCCCCGTAGCATATAAAAAGCACTTATGAAAATAATATTAGAAACAGAATCGGAATAGGAGACATAGTGAAGAACAATACAGAACGCTTTTTAGTAGACACGATGGGAATCAGCCAAAAAGTCCTGGATCATGTGCTGGAGGCAGAAAAGCAAGTTGCGGGGTCATTTGAAGCCCTGGATGATATTATGGCTTATAATCAGTATAAGGTGCTGGACGTATTTCAGAAGTGCAGGATTACAGACATGCATTTTAGCTGGAATACGGGCTACGGTTACAACGATCCGGGTAGAGATGCCCTGGAAAAGGCCTATGCCATGCTTTTTCGCACGGAAGCCGCCCTGGTTCGGCCCACTATCGTCAATGGAACCCATGCGTTAACTTTGATGTTATCAGGTGTGTTAAGACCCGGAGACGAATTAATTTATTGCACCGGCAGTCCTTATGATACCCTTTGGGAAGTAATCGGGCTGCGGGGAGAGGGTAGGGGATCTCTAAAGGATTTCGGAATCACTTACAAGCAGGTGGAGCTTTTACCTGACGGATCCATTGATCTCTCTGCAATGAGCAATGCAATTTCCTCAAAAACACGGGCAGTGGCTGTTCAACGAGCAACCGGCTACGGATGGAGGAAAGCCATTACAATCGATGAAATTGAAAGATGGGCGAGCCATGTAAAGGGAATCAATCCCGAAATTGTCTGTCTTGTTGACAACTGCTATGGTGAGCTGTTGGATACTAAGGAGCCTACAGAAGTTGGTGCGGATGTGGTTGCCGGGTCTCTGATTAAAAATCCGGGAGGCGGTTTAGCCCTTACCGGAGGTTATATTGCCGGCCGTGCAGACCTGATCGAAAATATCTCTTATAGGATGACATCTCCGGGAATCGGTGGAGAATGTGGTCTTACCTTCGGCCAGTCACGCACTATGTTTCAAGGGTTGTTTATTGCTCCTAAGACAGTTAACGGCGCGGTAAAAGGAGCTATTCTCTGCGCTAAAGCCTTTGAAAACCTGGGTTATGAGGTTTGTCCCAAAGCGGAGGATCAGAGAAGTGATATCATCGAGGCAGTAAAGTTAGGTAGCCCCGAAGCCGTCATTGCCTTCTGCGAAGGGATTCAGGCTGCTGCGCCGATCGATTCTCACGTTCAGCCCATTCCCTGGGAAATGCCGGGTTATGAGGACCCGGTGATTATGGCTGCAGGAGCATTTATTCAGGGGTCTTCCATTGAGCTTTCCGCTGATGCTCCCATTCGCGAGCCCTATATTGTCTACTTTCAGGGAGGCCTGACTTATGAACACTCGAAATTCGGAGTGCTGAAGGCAATGCAAGCTATGGAGGACAAAGGACTGTTATGAGAACCTTCCTTTCTATCGCTAAATTGGTTTTATTAGCCGGCATCGTGATTGCGCTGCCGGTCTATGTTTATTTTGAATACCCGGAATTCTTTAACCAGTTCCGGACCATGGAAGGTGTAAATACATTTTTGGATCGTTATCAGATCGCAAGCTTTTTTGTGTATCTTGGACTGCAAATCCTTCAGATTATCATATCCATAATCCCCGGCCAGTTCATACAATTTGCAGGAGGTTATGCCTATGGTTTTTGGTTGGGCTATCTACTGGCAATTGTCGGCGTGGCTATTGGGACTTCTATCGCCTTTGGCCTTGCCAGAGTGTTGGGTAGGGATGGGGTGTATCTTCTATTTGGACAAGAGCGAATCACTAAATTTGTCAATCAACTGAACAGTAAAAAATCTTTTGCTATTCTATTCG